>JBNMOZ010000234.1:0-8491 GCA_051276005.1 Bradymonadia bacterium
ACGCGACGCATCAGTCGACGATCCAGCCCGACCACCGTCGATGGGGCGTCGATGGTGATCTGGGCGCGGCGACGGGTGGCCAGATGCTGCACGTCGGCGAGGGCCTCGGCGAGCAGCGCGTCGAGGGGCACTTCGGCCAACTCCAAGACGGGCTCTTCTTGCTCCAGGCGCCCCATCGCGAGCAGATCATCGATCATCGATAGCAGGCCTGCGCAGCGATCGCGCCCCTGAATGAGCAGCCCTTTGTCGTCCGGATCGGCGTCCTCTTCGAGCAGGTCGAGCAGCATGCGCACGTTGCTGATTGGCCCCTTGAGATCGTGCACGAGCATATGGGTCATCGACTCGCGGGCGCGCTCGGCCTGCTTGAGCTGGGCGTAGGCCGTCTTCAACTCCGCCTCGCGCCCCGCGATCGCCCCCATCGCCTCGTTGATCAGCGCGCTCAAGTCGGCGATCTCCCGCGCGCCCTGCACCTCGACGCGGCCGCCGTAGGTGCCGTCGATCATCGCGGTCGCGGCACGTTGCAGCCGGCGCAGCGGCTTGACCAGCAACCACGCGAGCAGGATCGCCAGCAGCACGCCGATGATCGCGATGCCCCCAGCCAGGCGGGCCGCCCATTGGTAATAGCGCTTTTGGCGCGCGGCGTTGCCCGAGCCCGAGAGCACCACCCGCACCGTGCCGACGGTGCCGCGAAAGCCGTCTTCGTCGGGGGCGCTGGTGATGGGCGTGGTCACGACCGCTTCATTGATGGGCGCCGCCGGGAAGGCACGCGCTGCGACGGTGCGGCCCCGCAGATCGCGCACCGATACATGGGCCAGGTCGTCCTCGTCCCAGACGCGCACCAGCAGCATCTCGATGGCCGCAAAGTCGCCCTTTGCCAGGGGCACTGCCGCGTCCTCAGCCAGATCGCGCGCCACCGCACCGCCACGCAACTCCAAGGCGCGTCGCAGGTCGCCCACCACGCCGTCGACCACACCCCAGGCGACCGTACCGGCCGTCATCAAGACGAGGGCAGCGGCGCCCAGGCTGAGGCGGGTGCCCAGGCTCAGGGGGCGTCTCATATGGGGCATCTCATCGGGGAGCGGCTCGACCGGCGATGGCGCATCGAGCGATGGCTCAACCGGCGACGGCTCATCGGTAGGCATCCGAGTTGATGGCGTACTTCTGCATCAACTCCCAGAAGCTCTTGCGGTCTTTGCCGGCCTGCCGCGCGGCCTGGGCGATGACGCCGCCATTGGCGCGCAAAGCCGCCCGCACGTACCGGCTCTGAAACTCGTCGATCAAGGAGCTCTTTGCCTCTTTGAGGGCCACGCTCAGGTCGACCGTTACGGGCGCCGGCTCGGGATCAGCGTCGCCATGGGTGCGATCGAACTCTAGCAAATCCGGGGTGATGATCGCGCTGGGCGCGAAGACCATCGCGCGGCGGATCACGTTCTCCAGCTCACGCACGTTGCCCGGCCAGTCGTGCTGCTTGAGGCGCTCGAGGGCCTCGGGGCTCAGCTGCATGTTCGGCTGACTGGTGCCGCGCGAGTAGCGGTGCAGGAAGTGGCGGGCCAGGGGCGGCACGTCGTCGAGGCGGCCGCGCAACGGCGGCAAGCGCAGGGGCACCACGTTGAGGCGGTAGTAGAGATCCTCGCGAAAGTCGCCCTCATCTACCGCCGACGCCAGATCGCGATGGGTCGCGGCGATGATGCGCACGTCGACCGGCGTCGCGGTGTTGCTGCCGATGCGCCGCACCTCACTCTCTTGCAAAAACCGCAGCATCTTGACCTGCAAGACGGTCGGCATGTCGCCGATCTCATCGAGGAAGAGCGTGCCGCCGTCGGCCTCTTCGACCAGCCCGACCTTGTCGCGCCGGGCGTCGGTGAAGGCGCCGCGCACATGCCCGAACAGCTCGCTGTCGAGCAGGTTCCCCGACAGCGCGCCGCAGTTCACGGCCACGAAGGGCTTGCCCGCCCGACTCGACAGATCGTGCACCGCGCGGGCGACCAGCTCCTTGCCGCTGCCGGTCTCGCCGAGCAAGAGCACGGGCGCGTCGCTGCGGGCCGCCAAAGGCAGTCGATCGCGCAGCCTTCGAAACGCCGGCGCATCCCCGATCAGCGTGCGGCTCGAGTCGGCCTGCACCAGGGCTTCACGCAGCTCAGCCACCTCACCGCGCAGGCTGCTCTCGTCGAGCGCGCGCCGAACGGCCGCCCGCAACCGGGTCTTGTCGAGGGGCTTGGTCACGAAGTCCACCGCGCCGTGCCGCATGAGCCGAACGGCGGTGTCGACGGTGCTGTGGGTGGTCATCACGATGACGGGCACGGTGGGATGCCGAGCCTTGATGAAGCGCAGCAACTCCTCGCCGTCCATGCCGTCCATCACCAGGTCGGTGAGCACGAGCGAGACGCTGACGTCGCCCAAGCGGGCAACGACATCTTCGGCCTGATCGAAGGTCTCACAGGTCGCGTCGAGCGGGCGCAGCATGCGCTGTGCGAGCTGAAGGGTGAGGGGGTCGTCGTCGACGATGAGGATCCGGTGCTGCATCGCAGAACTGTAACAGTCGCGGCGCGAACAGTCGCGGCGTGTGCTGTATGGCGCCCGACGCGCCGGGCGACAGCGCGACTGCTCCCTCAGCGCACCGCGAGGAACTGCACGCGGCGGTTGAGCAGCCGGCTCGCGTTGTCGGTCCCGGGGCGCAGCGGGCGCGTCTCGCCATACCCTTCATAGGTCAGGCGCTTGCGGTCGACGCCGTTGCTCGCCAGGTAGTTGACCACGGCCAGGGCGCGCAGCTGGCTGAGCTGCAGGTTGCGGTCGGCGTCGCCCACGTCGTCGGTGTGGCCTTCGACACGCACCTTGGTGCTGGCCTGCTGGTTGAGCGAGACGATCACCTCTTCGAGCACCTTCATGGCGCTGGGCAGCAGCTCGTCGCTGCCGGTCTTGAACACGATGCTCTGCAGGATGACCGGGGTGGTCTCGTCGAAGACGTACTTGGGGCGCGCGTCGGGGCAGCCGTCGGTGTCCTTGAAGCGGTTGACCGTCTCGGGCTTGTTCGGGCAGCGATCTTCGCCGTCGGGCACGCCGTCGGCGTCGTTGTCGCCATCAGGGCAGCCGTCTGTGTCTTCGAAGCCGTCCAGGTCTTCGGCGCGCTGGGGGCACTTGTCTTGGGCGTCGAGCAGGCCGTCGCCGTCGTTGTCGACCTCGGGGCAGCCGTCGGCGTCCTGGAAGCCGTCGCGATCTTCGGGCACGAGCGGGCACTGGTCGGCGTCGTCGAAGATGCCGTCGCCGTCGTTGTCAGACTCGGGGCAGCCGTCATTGTCTTCGAAGCCGTCGCGATCTTCGGCCACAGCCGGGCAGCGGTCGATGCCGTCGGCGATGCCATCACGATCTTGGTCGCGGGTGCCCGGGGCGAACTCCACGCCGGCAAAAATGCGCCACGCCGGGGTGCCGACCTGCTGGCCGATGCCGACGCCCGCGCCGCCCAGCAGGGCGAAGCGATCGAGCTGACTGCGCAGGGCCAGGCGGGGCTCCAGCCCGTTCGCGCCGCCATCGAATCGGCGCACGTGCTCGATCTCGAGGATGCTGGCCAACGCGCTGTTGGGCAGGACGTCGACGGCCACCGCGGCGCTCGCCAACAGCGCGGGATCATGGGGGTTGTTGGCGAAGTTGCCGGCGCCGGTCTGCACGCCCAGGTTGGTGGCGAAGGCGACGCGACCGCGGCGGCTGTCGAGCACGCCGGTCAGGCGCGCGCCGACGCCGCCCGCGCTGGTCAAGTCTTCGCCCGAGCCCGAAGGGAAGCTGACGCGCAGGTCGACCGCCGCGCCGAACTTCGCCGTCTCGCGGCTTTGGAAGGCGTACCGCACCCGCGCGGCGATGTCGCCGAGCGCCGCCGGTTTGACCTCATCCTCGAAGTCGGCGCCCACGGTACGGCCTGCCACGAAGGGCAGCTCGATCGACGCCATCAGCTTCTCGATGAGGCCGACGTCGATGCGCAGGAAGACCTGGTGCTCGGACTCGACGATGGGCACGTCTTTGGTCTCATCTCCGCGCACGGCGAGCCGCGCGCTGTCGCTGGCGAGGCTCCAGACGGTGCTCACGCGGGCGCTCAGCGGCGGGGTGATCAGCGAGCCCAGGGTGGTCACGCCACCGCCATCGGTGCCCGAGGGTAAGAAGGTCAGGCTGTTGATGCCCTGCGCCTGCGCGGGGGCCGTGCCCAAGGCGATGGCGGTGAGCGCGAGGGCGGCCGAGCGGCGCGCGACAGGCGATGTCTGCCGGCGGCGGCGCAGGCCCAGCACCAGCAAGCCCAGGCTCAACCACCAGCCCGATCCAGTGCCCGAGCCACTTGCACTTGCGGCCGCGCTGCACCCGCCGCCGATGGCGTACGCGTCGGCCGGTCGCCGATGCCCAGGGCGGTCTTCGGGGCGGTTGGGATCGGTGCCGGCGGCGGCTTCGGCGCCATCGTTTGCGCCGTCATCGTCGCTGTCTGGGTTGTTCGGGTCGGTGCCGCCGTCAACCTCTTGCAGGTCGGTCAAGTCGTCGTCGTCGCTGTCCGCGTCGTTCGGATCGGTGCCCAAATCGCGCTCGCGCCCATCGGACAGGCCGTCGTCGTCGGAGTCGGGGTTGGTGGGGTCGGTGCCGTCGGCGACCTCTGCGCCATCCAGCGAGCCATCCATGTCGGTGTCGGCCAGCGTTGGATCAGTGCCCAAGTCGACCTCGGTCGCGTCGTCGAGCATGTCGCCGTCGGAGTCGGCGTCGCGGGCGTTGGTGCCCAACGCACGCTCTTCGTCGTCGGTGAGCCCGTCGTCGTCGTCGTCGTCGTCACAAGCGTCGCCGATGGTGTCGCCATCGGTGTCGGTCTGGTCGGGGTCGGCGATGCGGGGGCAGTCGTCTTCGGCATCCGAGACGCCGTCGCCATCGTCGTCATCGTCGCACACGTCGCCGATGCCGTCGGCGTCCAGGTCGCGCTGCTCAGGATCCGCCACGCCGGGGCAAACGTCCTCGTCGTTGAGGATGCCGTCGTCGTCCAGGTCGGCCTCGCAGGCGTTGCCTTGGCCGTCGCCGTCGGCGTCGAGCTGTTGCGGGTTGGGCGTCTTGGGGCAGTTGTCGACCCCGTCCACCAGGCCATCGGCGTCGTCGTCGTCGTCGCAGGCGTCGCCCATGCCGTCGCCGTCGGTGTCGGTCCCGTCATCGGGCACCAGCGGGCACACGTCGGCGTCATCGAGCGTGCCGTCGTCGTCGTCGTCGTCGTCGCAGGCGTCGCCGTCGCCGTCGCCGTCCGAGTCGAGCTGCATCGGGTTGGGCACCGTCTGGCAGTTGTCGCTCACGTCGGGGAAGCCGTCGTTGTCGTCGTCGGCGTCGCACACATCGCCTTGGCCATCGCCGTCGCGGTCGATCTGCAGGCCGTCGGGGTCGCGGGGGCATCCGTCATCGCGATCGGACACCCCGTCGCCGTCATCGTCGTCATCACACACGTCGCCGATGCCGTCGTCGTCCAGGTCGTCCTGGTCGGGGTTGGGCGTGCGCGGGCAGTTGTCTTCGAGGTCGGCGACGTCATCGTTGTCGTCGTCGGGATCGCAGGCGTCGCCCAGCAGATCGCCGTCGCGGTTGACTTGGCCGGGGTTGACGGTCAAAGCGCAGTTGTCGCGCCCGTCGAGCACGCCGTCCTCGTCGTCGTCGGGATCGCAGACGTCGCCCACGCTGTCGCCGTCGGTGTCCAACTGGTCAGGGTTGGCGAGCGCGACGCAGTTGTCGCCGCCATCATCGATGCCGTCTGCGTCGCGATCGCGATCGTCGTCGCAGGCGTCGCCGATGCCATCGCCGTCAGCGTCGAGCTGGTCGGGATCGGCCGTACGCGGGCACACGTCGCCCACATCGTTGACCGCGTCGCCGTCGTCGTCGTCGTCGCACACATCGCCCACGCCGTCGCCGTCCAGGTCGGCCTGGGTCGCGTTGGTGCGCATCGGGCAGTTGTCGGTGTCGTCAACCACGCCGTCGCCGTCGCCGTCGCGGTCGCACAGGTCGCCGACGTTGTCGTTGTCGGCGTCGGCCTGGTCTTCGTTCGAGATGTCGGGGCAGTTGTCGACGTCGTCGAGGACCGTGTCGCCATCGACGTCGTCGTCGCACGCGTCGCCCAAACCGTCTTCGTCGAGGTCGCGCTGGCTCGCGTTGGCGACGCCCGGGCAGTTGTCCATGTCGTCGGCGATCGCGTCGCCGTCGTCATCGTCGTCGCAGGCATCGCCGCGCCCATCGCCATCGAGGTCGGACTGACCGACGTCGGCGACCAGCGGGCAGTTGTCGGCGTTGTCGATCACGCCGTCGTCGTCGTCATCGTCGTCGCAGCGATCGCCGCGGCCGTCGTCGTCGGTGTCGAGCTGATCGGCGTTGGACGCGAGGGGGCAGTTGTCTTCGGCGTCGGCCACCGTGTCGCCGTCGTCATCGTCGTCGCAGGCGTCGCCCATGCCGTCGCCGTCGGTGTCGAGCTGATCGGGGTCGGCCACGTCTGGGCACAGGTCGACGCTGTCGTCGATGCCGTCCTGATCGGTGTCCAAGTTCGAGTCGCAGGCGTTGCCCGCGCCGTCGCCGTCATCGTCCGTCTGGTCGGGGTTGGCCTTGCCAGGGCAGTTGTCTTCAGCGTCATCCACTGCGTCGCCATCCGCGTCTGAGTCGCAGACGTCGCCGGCGCCATCCGCGTCCGTGTCGACTTGGCCGGCGTTGGCGATCAGCGGGCAGTTGTCGTCGTCATCGGTCACGCCGTCATCGTCATCGTCGACGTCGCAGGCGTCGCCTTGGCCGTCCAGATCGGTGTCGACCTGCCCGGGGTTGACGACGCCCAGGCAGTTGTCCTGGGCGTCAAAGACCTCATCGCCGTCGGCATCGGGATCGCAGACGTCGCCCGCGCCGTCGCCGTCGAGGTCGTCCTGCGCGAGGTTGGCGCGCCGCGGACAGTTGTCGGCGTCGTCGGGCAGGCCGTCCGCGTCATCATCGAGGTCGCAGGCGTCGCCCATGCCATCGTCGTCGGTGTCGGCCTGGCCGGCGTTTGCCGTCAGCGGGCAGTTGTCGACCGGGTCGTCAACGCCGTCGCCGTCATCGTCGTCGTCGCATGCGTCGCCGACGCCATCACCATCCGCGTCGGCGTTGTCGGGGTTGATGCCGAACGGGCAGTTGTCGCTGGCGTCGGGCACGCCGTCGTTGTCGTCGTCGTCGTCGCAGACGTTGCCCATGCCGTCGCGGTCGAAGTCGGCCTGGGTTGGATCGGCCACCAACGGGCAGTTGTCGTCGGCGTCCTTGACCCCGTCGTTGTCGTCGTCAAGGTCGCAGGCGTCGCCATCGCCATCGCCATCGGTGTCGACCTGCTCAGGGTCGGGCACGGCGGGGCACACGTCGGCGCCGTCGGGCACGCCGTCCATGTCGGCGTCGGCGTCGCCCGGATCGCAGGCGTCGCCGAACTCGTCCATGTCGACGTTGGCCTGATCGGGGTTGGGGGTCAGCGGGCAGTTGTCGTCGGCGTCGTCCACGCCGTCCGCGTCATCGTCTGTGTCACAGGCGTCGCCTGTGCCATCCATGTCGAAGTCAGCCTGCCCCGGATCAGCCACGCGCGGGCACAGGTCGTCAGCGTCTACGAAGCCATCGCCATCGTCATCGGGATCGCAGGGATCGCCCTGTCCATCGCCGTCGGTGTCGAGCTGATCGGGGTTGGGGTCGATGGGGCAGTTGTCGTCGGCGTCGAGGATGGCGTCGTTGTCGTCATCGGGGTCGCAGGCGTTGCCCAGGTCGTCGCCGTCGGTGTCGGTCTGCGCGGGGTTCGACGCGATCGGGCAGTTGTCGTCGGCGTCGAGCACGTCGTCGTTGTCGTCGTCGGGATCGCAGGCGTCCCCATCGCCCGCACCGTCGGTGTCGAGCTGGTCGGGGTTGGCGTCTTCGGGGCAGTTGTCGCCGCCCCCGGCCTCGGCCACGCCGTCGCCATCCTGGTCGGCGTCGCAGGCGTCGCCCTCGCCGTCCTCGTCGAGGTCGCCTTGCTCGGGGTTCGCGTTGAACGGGCAATTGTCGAGCGCGTCGCAGACCCCATCGAAGTCCACGTCGGTCGCTAAGAACCCGCAGTCTTCCTGTGCGTAGCTGGGCTGGGCGGCGAGCGCGAGCAGCAGCCCTGCCTTGAGAATTGGTCGTTTCATCACGGGTCCCCCGGTTGAATGTGGTCCTCGGGAGAGCAACGGGCGGGCCACCCGCAAGTTGGGGGGGATCGATGATGATGCGCGCGAGACGTGGGGAATGCGCCACGCGGGGTGTGGGTCGCGCACCGCGTCGCGCGGTGCGCTACCCTGATCGCCAGCATTCACTCCGACGCGAAGGCACCCCGATGTTCTTGCCCCCCGAATTCGACCGCGCCGCCCAGGCCGCGCGCCGCGCCGCGCTCATGCAGCGGCATCCGCTCGCGATTCACATCGACGCGGGCAGCGCCCCTGGCCGCAACTACCCGGCGAACCCCTATCCGTTCCGGGCCAGCAGCCACTTCCTGTAC
>JBNMOZ010000235.1:0-8491 GCA_051276005.1 Bradymonadia bacterium
CGAGGAGATTACGATCGGCAGCGCACCCGGCAAGCGCATCAAGATCGGCGCGGCCGAGCTGATCATCGTGCGCAGCGGTGCGATGCTCATCGTGGCCAGCAGCACCGAGTTGGCGGGCGAGGCCATTGCCCGTGCCGGCGGTGGCAACGGTCTGGCGGGTCGAGCGGCCGAGATGATGGACGCCGAGGTCATGCTCGCTGTGCACGCGCGGCTCGCCGATTTCATACCGTCCGCGCCTGATAGTCCGATGCATGCGCTGATGAAGGCCGCCCCGCCGATCGAGGCGTCCATCAGCCTTGACCGGCATGGCGTGGTGCTCGAGGCGCAGACGATGGGCTTGCTCGTCGCCGCGCTGAGTGCTGGCAAGGCCGCGGTCACGGCCCGGCAGCCGGCAGCTCGAGATCAGGCTCGGCAACTCCATGAGATGAACAAGAAGGTGGACGCCCAGATGAGGCGTCTCCAGGAACAAGGTGAGCAGCCATGAGCGCGTTGGGCAACGTCTTCGATGCCGTCGAGCACGGCGGTCATACCGGGCGCGACTTGCGATACACGGTGCCGGTCAACCGGGCTCTCCTCGGCGCGCCCCTCACCGTGCAGGTGCCCTTGGAGTTGCCGCTTGATGGCCGACCGGTGCCGCGCGCCATCGGACCCGGAGAGAGCGGATCAAGCGTCAGCTTGAATGTGCCCGTCGATGTCCCAGACGGCGCCACGCTCAAGCTGCGCGGTCAAGGTGAGGAGATCGATGACGGCGCGCCGGGCGATCTGTACCTGACCCTCGCGATCATCGATCCGCCGGGCCCCCAAGCCCCGTACGGCGGCTGGCTCATGGCGGGCAGCGTTCTGGTTCTCGGTGTGCTCGCCTGGACCTTCTTGCGGTAGACGAGGCGCGCCTCGAGGCGCGCCAAAAGAAGACTCACGCTCGCCGCGCTCAGCGGCGGTGCAGCCTACTGCCCCTCAAGCTCGGCGCTGATCCGCAGCCGTGACGCGCGCGCGACGGCCATCACCTGGGCGATCCGGCCGTATGGCACGGTCTCATCGCCGCGGATCAGCACCACCGTGCGCGGGTTCTTGGCCGCCGCGCGCAGCAGCTCGACGCCCAGCTCTTCGATGGTCACCCGCGCTTCGTCGAGGAACACCTCGCCCGAGGCGTTGATCGAGATCGTCAGGTCGTCGACCTGGCCCGAGGAGGCTTCAAGGCTCGACTCGGGCAGCTCGACGGGCACCTTGGCGCTGCTCTTGTTGTTCTGGCTCTGTGTGACGTAGCTCGAGGTGAGCAAGAAGAAGATCAGCAGCTGAAAGACCACGTCGATCAGGGCGGTCATGTCGACCACGATCCCGCCGCGTTTCGCGAGACCGGTGGGGGCCTTGCGGAAGTTCACGCCGGCGCCTCGGCCAGCTGGTCCACCAGCTCAAGGCAGACCTCTTCCATCTCGATGGCGAGGTGGTCGACCCGCGAGATGAGGAATTTGTAGCCCATAAACGCCGGGATCGCGACGCTCAGGCCCGCGGCAGTGGTCATGAGCGCGGCCCAGATGCCGCTGGCGAGGCTCGCCGGGTTGACCGGGCCCGCCGCCGCGCCGCTCTCGGCCACGACCGTCCTGAAGACGTCAATCATGCCGACGACGGTGCCGAGCAAGCCGAGCAAGGGCGTCACGGCCGCGATGGTGCCGAGCACCTCGACGAAGCGCGAGAGGTGCACGATCTCAAGCCGACCGACCTCTTCGAAGGCCTCTTTGACGACAGCCCGCGGTCGCCCAGCCTGCTTGAGCCCCGACGCCAGCAGCCGTGACAGCGCGCTGGCGTTGCCTTCGCACAAGGTCAGCGCCTCTTCGGCCTTCTGCTCTTTGACCTTCTTGCTGATCAAATCGAGGAAAGCCCGCGGCACGACCTTGCCCGATTGCAGCCGCACGGTGCGCTCAAGGAACACCGCCAACGCCACCAATGAGAAGGCGAGGATGGGCACCATGAGCACCCCACCCTTCTCTAGGAAGCTCCACAACTCACTCATCGGGTCTCCTCCGCCAACACGGTCACTCGCCTTTCGAGATAGTCGATTGGCGTGGGGCCAAGGAAGGTCTGCACGTGTTTGCCCGTGCTGTCGAGCAGGTACGATGCCGGGATCGCTGCAAGGTGACCAAATGGGGTCTTGCCGTCCAGCGTCGCCGCGTCGGCCAACACCACCGGAAAGCTCAGCGGCACCAAATCGAGGAACGGCGGCAGCAGCACCTTGGGTTCGGTGTCGATATTCACCGCGATGACCGTCAGATCATCGCGTTGCTGATCGAGCTGTGCCAGCGCCGGCAAGTCGTCGAGGCACGGCGCACACCACGTCGCAAAATATGTAACGAGCACGACTTGGGGTCGAAAGTGCGACAGGCGCACCACCTCGCCACTGAGCGTGGGCAGCTCGAAGTCAACGATCCCAGCGGATTGCCCCTCGAGGACAGGGCCGTCGGTGGGTCGAGAACCGCAGGCGAAGAGGCCAGCGAGCACAAGCCAGGCTGGCGAAAATTTCTGTTGGCGCAACACGTCGCGCAGTATGCCCGTAGCGCTACCGGTCAGGCAAACCTATGGTGCGCAGTATGCGTCTGCCGCTCACCATCATGCTTCTCGCCTGCGCCGCCTTCGTGGGCTGCGTCGATCCGGCTGTCCGTCGTGGCCAGGCGGCGCTCGGTCGGGGCGCCTATCGCATCGCCATCACCGCGTTCGTCGAAGTGCGCCAGCGCGAGGGGCCCAGCCCAGCGTTGGATGCAGCCCTTGCGTCGGCGCATCGGCGCCAACTGCTGGACGACGCGCACGCCGGCAAATGCGACGCCTCCGCAGGACATTTGTCGTCGGCCGAAGAGCTCAGCGCGATCGTGCTGGCGGATCATCACGCGTTGCTGCGCTGCCGCGAGGCGCATGGCGGCGGCGAAGCGACCCGCGTCGCCGAGCTTGAAGCGCTCATCGCGGCGGGCGACAGTCGCGCTCATATTTATCACGCGCTCATGCGACTGCACATGCAGGCCGGGCGCGATGCCGAGGCGCTGGCTCTGTTGAACCCACTCGAAGAGCGCTTCGCCCTGAGCGCCGTCGATCGCCGCGGGTTGGCCGAGGCGCTGGTGCGGATGGGCGCTGAAGCCCGCGCGCTGCAGCAGCTGCAACGCATCAAGGCCGATGACCCGATGAACCCGGTGCTGCGCCTGCGTATCGCAGCGCTGCTTGAGAAGACGGGCGTGCACGTCGAGGCAGAGCGCGTCTTTGAGACCCTCGTGGCGGACTATCCGAAGAACCCGGTCATCTTCCTGCAAATGGCGCGGTTTTACCGCCGTATTGGGCGCGCGCAGGCCGCGACCGGGGCGCAGAGTCAGGCCGATGAGCTGCGCGGCGTGGTCCCCGTCGAGCGCATACTTCGACCCCTGCGAAAGAGCCGCCGATGAGCGCCGATCGCAAGCAGCTGCGCCAGTCGCTCAGCCGCTATCGCCAGCTGCTCACCTTCGAGCCTGATCATATTGGCCACCTCGAGCAGCTCGCGCGGCTGTCGCTGGCGCTGGGCAAGCCCAAGCGGGCAGCCGACTATTTGGTGAGCCGCGCCGATGTACTCGCGCGGCGTGGCGAATTTGGGACGGCGCTCGCCGACTGTGACAGCGCGCTCTCACTGGTGGCTCGCCACAAACCCGCGGTGCAGATGCGCACGGTCATCGAGCAAATCCGAGCTCGACATCGCGCCGCCGCGCTCATGAAGCCCACCCGCCAAGACCCGAGCATCGCACCCAGGGCGCCCGAGCCAGAGTCGAGTGATAAGAGCGCGCCTGCTCGTCCGTTCGACCCTCCCACGATGGAGTTGCAGGTCACCGATCTGCTCGATGCTGCGCCATTGGCCGCATCCGGCGCCGCAGTTGGCGACCCGCTTGATGGCGCCGCCGAGCCAGACGAGCTGGAGAGCTTCCTGGGCCCCGTCGTCGACGCGTCTGCGCTGCTGGCCGTCTACGAAGTGGACGGGGTCGACGTGGTGCCCGTCGCCACCCGGGCGCCCGCTCAATTGCCCATGCCGATCCTGAGCCCGCCGGCGCAAGACGGCTCGGATGTGCCCACCCTTGCCGTGCGTGACCCGCTGGGCATCGAGGATCGCGACACGCTCAACACGCTGCCCCCGTCTGGCGAGACGATGATGGCGCGTTCGACAGATGAACCCGACGCGTCGGTGCGCGCGCGCCCGGTGACGCTCAGCCAGGTCGAGGGCGTCGTGCACATGGTGACGCGCGGTCCAGCGGCGCACGGATCACAACCGGATCTGCCAGACACGCCGCTGCTCAAAGCCCTGCCGCGCACGACCCGCGCCGACTTGCGGCGCACGGGCACCCAGGTCACCTACGCAGCCGGCGATGTATTGGTGGCCCCATTGACGCCGCGGGCGGCGGTCTATGTTGTGCTCTCCGGCGCGATCGATCTGATTGATGAGCGCGCAGACCCGGCGCAGAAGATCGGCATCCTCAACTCCGGCGATCTGCTGGGCGATCTGGAGATCGTGCACGGCGGACCCTGGCGCTTCAAAGCGATCGCCACCGAACCGACCAGCCTGCTGCGCGTCGACGACGGGGTGCTCGATGCTCTCCGCCAGCGCTTCCCAGCGTTCGGCGCCCTGTTGCGCGCCGCCGCGAGCCGGCGTCACGCGGGGTGGCTGCTGGGCGCCAACCCTATGTTTCGGGTGCTCGGCCCCAACGAGCGCAACCTGATGACGGTGCGCATGCTGCCGCGCCCCCTGAGCCCGCAGGCGCCGCTATGCCGGGAGGGTGAAGCGCTGGATGGCATCGTGATGGTCGCGTCGGGCGCGCTGATCGTGCGCCGCGATGGCCAGAGTATCGCGCGTTTGGGTGCCGGTCGGTTCGCCGGCCTGGGCGCCTTGGGTCGGGGGGATGGGCGCAGCAGCGCCGCGATCTCAGCGGGACCACACGGGGCGCTCTTGTACGCGTTGGATCACGCTGCGCTGGCGCATCTGTGCGCGTTCCCGGCGATTCGTGACCTGATCGAGGCGGCCGGTCGACAGCGGGCCTGAGTCGGGCATCCCGGGACTTCTTCGAATCTGCACATGTCTGCGCTACCTTCACGACATGCGTACGCTTCTCTCGGTCAGCACGATCGCCCTGCTTGCCGCTGTCGGCTGCTCCACGGACCCGCCCCCCAACACCCCAGCCCCCGCCCCGGCGCCCTCCGTCGCGGCCGTGAAGACGTCAGCCTTTCCTATCGCTTCGCCGGCCGTGTTCGTGCGCGACATCGGCGTCTCAGAGGCGGCCGTCGTCGCAGTTCAAAAGACGCTGGCCAAGAGCATGTGTACGGCGCTGCAATCGGGCAGCGCCGACATGCTGCTGTCGACCCTCAAGCGCGACGCGCGCGGTCGACTGGGCCACGATGAGGTGGACGCCGTGGGCTTCGCGCGCGGCCTCGTCGGCCAGGTTCGCGCGTGGCAAGTGCGGGCGCGATGCAGCCTCAAGGTGCATGAGTTTCGGCTCGCGCCAGACGGCAAGACGGCGTGGTCTCGCCTCGAATTACGGCTCGCAGGTCGCGTCGCCGATCGACCGGTGACGGCTCGCGGGTGGATGACCGCCGCGCTGGTCGCGGATCCTTGGCGCGTGTCGCGCGTCGACCTGCCACCGCTCACGCAACAGCACACCGACGCCCAGGCCTTTGTGGATGTCTCGCGGCAAACCGGCATCGGCCTGCCCATCGATCAGATCGCCGACCGCGCGTTGACGTCGCTGCGCAACAACACGCTCATCGAGACGATCGGCGGCCTGGCCGTGGTCGACTGGAACGCTGACGGCCGCGACGACCTGCTCGCGTGGCATCGACGCCGCGTGCTGGCGCTCTTCGAGAACGACGGCCAAGGCGGCTTCGCGCGTCGGATTGATCTGGTGCCGCCCGCTGGGGTGGGCCTGTTTCAGCTGATCGTTGATTTGGACGGGGATGGCGCCGTCGAGGTGCTGTCGACCGAGCTCACTGGCTGCGCCGCTGGGCGCCGACAGATGACGATCTATCGCGCGGGGCCCAAGGCGCTCCCCATCGCAGGCCGGCTCGAGTTCGACGGCGACTGCACCCATCACCGCGACGTGACCTATCAGCATATCGCCGCGGCCGACGTCGACGCGGACGGCGACCTCGACCTGTTCGTCAGCGGCTACGGCAACCGCGAGACCAACCAGGGCGGCTATAACAAGTTCGACACCCAACGCGGGCAGCGCAACCTGCTGTTCATCAATCAGGGTGGGCTGCGCTTTGACGAGGTCGGCGCCCGTCGCGGTGTTGCCGGTACCCGGTTTAGCTACGGCGCGACCTTCTTCGACTTCGAGGGCGATGGCGACTCAGACCTGTACGTCGTCAACGACTACGGGCCCAACGCGCTCTACCTGAATAAAGACGGGCACTTCACCGCGAAGACCGACACCGCGCTGACCCGGCACGGGCAGTCTATGGGCGTGACGGTCGCCGACTTCGATGGCGATCTCGACCTCGACGTCTACGTGTCGAATATGTACTCCAAGGCCGGCCATCGCATCGTCGATCTGGCCGACGACCGCCTGTCGCCCACGACCCATCGCCAGCTCACGGCCTTGGCCCTCGGCAACGCGCTGTACACCCAAACATCGCCCGGCGAATACACCGAGACGGCTCAGGTTGCCGGCTTGAATCGCGCCGGCTGGGCGTGGGGTCAGGCCTGGTTCGACCATGACAATGACGGCGATCGCGACCTGTATGCGGTCAACGGGATGACCAGCCACGATCAAATACGCGAGCATGATTACTGAACGTATTTATGGCGGCAGTTGGTCGCCAATGCGCGGGCCCATGAGTCGAAGAGCGACCCCGGGGCCTTCGTGAATCCGAGAGATGCAGACGACGAGCGGAGATTCCGCGGCAGCTTCAGCGGCTATGAGCGCAACGCGTTCTTTGAGCGGCAGGGCGAGCAGTGGACTGAGGTTGGGTATGCCATGGGCCTCGACTTCGACGAGGACGGTCGCGCGGTGGCCCCGATCGACATGGACGGCGATGGCGACCTCGACCTCGCCTTGCTGAGCTTGCAGAGCCTGCGCTTGCTGCGCAACGAGGCCAAGGCGCGCAACTGGATTCGCGTCACGCTCGCGCCGAAGATCGGCGAATCGCACGCGTTGGGCGCCGTCGTGCGCGTCACGTCCGGGACGCAGACGACGGTCGACCGGGTGCGCCTGACGGCAGGCTTTCATACCCAAGTGTCGACGGCGCTGCACTTCGGATTGGCGGACGCGACTCAGGCCGACGTCGAGGTGCGCTGGCCATCGGGCACCGCGCAGATCTTTAAAGGCCTGGCGGCCAATCAGCGCTACCAGCTGACCGAGGATGGCGCCGCGAAGGCAGCCGCCCTGCCCGCTTGGCCCGTCGCGAGCCGTCCCCGCGCGGCGCGATTCTCGCTGGCCGCGCCGGTCGAGACGGCGGCCGGCAAGTCGGAGGCGCTGGCGCCGTCAGGCCAGCCGCAGGTGGTCAACTTCTGGGCCCCATGGTGTGCGGCCTGCAAACGCGAAGTACCCGCGTTGGCGGCGCTCGCGGCGCGCGGCGTCTCGGTCACCGGCGTGAGCGTTGAAACGAAAGACAAGCCGAGCGTCGCGGCGTTCGTGCGGCGCCACGGCCTGACGTATCGCAATCGCTTCGCGACCGACGCCGTGATTGAGAGCTTCTTCGGCGTCGGCGGCGAGATGCGCCTGCCCGCGACCTTCGTGTTTGGCGCAGACGGTCAGCTGAAGCGCAGCTTCTTTCATGAGGTCACGACCGCCGAGATCGACGCCGCGCTGCAGGTCGAGGGCGCCACCGCGCGCGACGCCTGGATACTCGCCCAGTTCGAGCTTGAGGCGGGTCGACCCGAGCGGGCGCGACGGCTGCTCAAGCCAGCCGTGCGGCTGGGTGCGACCGATCCAGCTGCGCTCTTGGAGGTTGCCCGGCTGTACGTTCGACTCGGCGATGTGGCGCAGGCTGAGGCCATCGTTCAGCGCGGTATCGCGCGCAATGGCGACGACGCTGACCTGCTCTTGCTGCAGGGCGAGCTGCTCGCGCGCCAGGGCCAGATGAGCGACGCAGAGGCGGCGGTTGATGCCGCGCTCGCCCAAACGCCTCGGCACCGCGACGCGCTGGTGAACAAGGCGATGCTGCTCAAAGCGCGCGGTGACCTGGACGGGGCGAAGGCGCGTCTCAAGCTGGCCCTCGAGGTCGATCCGCGCGCCCAGGGGCCCAAGCGGCTGCTGGCCGAGATCGAATCGCCGCCCTGACGCGCTATTGTGCGTCTGCGATCGCGGCGTCGCCGGCATCGACGAGCGCATCGGCGGCTGCATCGAAGCCTGCTTCAGACCCTGCATCGGCACCTGCATCGGCGCCCGCGTCAGCCGCAGCGTCCGGCATTTCGGGCGGTCGTTGCCCGCCGCCCCCCGCGGCCCCACCCGATCCATAGCCGCTGCCGCCCCCCGTAAACCCGATCAAGTCGGGATCAAAG
>JBNMOZ010000236.1:0-8488 GCA_051276005.1 Bradymonadia bacterium
GCGCCCGATCACGGCCACGTTGACCACCTCACCGCGCCCCAGGATCGCGGGCTTGACCTCGGTGATGCCCTCGATGCTCGTGACGTTGTCGGGGCAGGTCCCGTCGCCCACGGCGCCGGGGTTGTTTGGATTGACGGGGTTGTTCGGATCGCCCCCGCCGCCCACCGGACCGCCCGCGGCGGGCACGATCGTAAAGAGCTGCTGGTTGGTCGCCGTGGTCCCGTTGGGGTTGGTGATGGTGACCGAGACGGGGCCCGGTGACGCGTCAGCCGCGATGCGCAGATAGTTGCGGACGCCCGCGAACCCCGGGTTGTTGGCGGCCTGCTCGACCACCTCGGCGGGGGCGACCTCTTCAACGCCGCCCGCCGCGAACGTCACGGTCGCGCCTTCGGCGATGCCCACGCCCCACATCCAGATCGCGACGTTGCGACCGGCGCGCACGGCGGCCGGCGAGGCGCCGGTGACGGCTTGAATGTCGCCCGCCCCCGGCAATGGCGCCGGGGCGTCACCCTCGGCGACGACCTCGAACAGGCCGATGCCCTCAGCGCGCGAGCCGTCTTGGCCGGTCACGGTGATGTCGACGGGGCCCAGGTTCGCTTGGGCGCCGATGCGCAAGTAGTACTGGATGCCATCGAGCTCGCCGCGTTCGCTCTCGGCGTTGCGCACGATCCCGTATGCCAGCGGCGTGCCGCGGAAAGACGCCGGCCCCAAGGCCGGATCGCTGAACTTGACGTCGAGGCCGGGCGAGAACGATTGGCCGGCGATCCACACGTTGACCTGGGCGCCGACCTCGCCGGCGCGCGGGCTGGCGCGGGTGATCTCGGTGACGACGCCATCCTGCGCGGGCGGCGGGGCCGGGCCGGGTTCGGGTCCACCCGGGCCCGGGTCGGGCTCGCCAGGCTCGGGGCCCGGTTCGGGTTCGCCGGGGCCAGGCTCGGGTTCGGGCGGCGCGCCCTCGACGATCTCGATGAGCGCCATGCCGGTGACCGAGCGGCCGTCCGGGGCGGTCACCGTGATGTTTCGGGGCCCCAGATCGGCGTCGGGCGCGATGGAGAAGTAGTAGGCGATGCCGTCGCCCCGGCCGCCGTCGATGCGCTCTTCTTCTAGAATGATCAGCGGCTCGCGGCCGGGCAGGGGCGCGACGCCGTTGCCCGAGATGACGACCGTGGATCCCGCCACGAAGCCGCGTCCGACGATCCAGATGGCCGCGTTGGGGGTGTTGGTCGCCTGGGTGGATCGCGACGCGCCGCTGACGGCGTCGACGGCGAGGGCGACGCCAGGCAGGCAGAGCGCCAGCAGCGGGGCCACCAGCACGGCGATGAGCGGGGTCAATCTGAACACTCTGAACACGAGACACCTCCGGTGGGCAGTGTAGGGCACTGCGGCGTCGCCGCTCAATCTTGGGGTGGGGTCGAGGATCGAAGACGCTCTACAACCCGCGGCGCTGGGCCTGTCTTTCGAGGGGCCCCAGATCCATCAGGGCGTTGGATTGCCGGCCCAGCGTCTCGGTCAGCTCACGAAATTTGGCGGGCCGCACCTCGGGCACGATGCGCGCGCGCAGCTCGGCGCCGGCCTCGGCCAAGCTGCGGTTGATCGGCGCCTCAATGGCCTCGATGCGGCCCAGGTGCCAGCCGAAGGTCGTCGCGAAGACCGGGGTCATCGCGCCGACCGCGGGCACGTCGAACATGGCCTTGGAGAAGGCGGGCACGAACTGGCCTTTGAGCGCGAAGCGAGTGAGCATCTCGGCGCGCAGCGTGATGCCCGCGGCCTTGGCGGCGTCCTGGAACGCGTCGATGCGGGCACGAAAGGCGTCGCGATCGGCGGGCGGGCGGGCTTCGAGATCGGCGCGGACGGTCTCGAGCAATGCGCGCGCAGCGGCGTCCTGGGCGGGGTCAGTCGGGCGCTTGCTCGTGGCGGTCGTCGCGAGCAGGTGGTCGCCGACGCGCAGCTCGGGGCGGACGAACTGGCTGATGTTGCGCTGGTACGACTCTTTGACCATCGCGGGCGGCAGCGCGTCCGCCGACCACTTCGATTCGAAGTCGACGATGAGCATGCGCTTGACCATGGCGCGTTCAGCCGCGTCGCGCACTGGGCGGGCGCTGTCGAGCCCTTGTCGCCGTGCCTCGGCCGCGAGCAGCTCGAACTCGATCAGCTCTTCGGCGAGGGCGCGCGGGGCGCGGTCGGGCTGCTGCTCGGCGTAGGCGCGCAGCCGCGCGGCGGTGATGGTGACGCTGAGCTCGCCTTGGGTGGCCCGGGCCACGATCGCGTCATCGGCCACGTCGGTCGCGAATGGCCACGCCGCCTCAAGCGGCACCACGAGCTGCGGCACCACGAACTGGAACATGACGGCGAGAAGCAGGGTGCTCATAGGTCGTCGTCTCCGCCCGATGCGCGCGGTCGAGCCGCCTCGCCCAGCGCCACCAGCTCAAGGCCCATGCGGCCGACGGCGGCGCTGGCGAAGACGAGCAGGGCGCCGCCCACGTAATCGTGCTCGGCGAGGGTGCCCACGGCGATGACCAGCAACGGGATGGCGCCCAGCAGCGCCACGGCGCCAGCCGCGAGGTAGACATCAGCGCGCAAGGTACGCTCCCAGGCTCAAACACAGGGCGCCGACGATGGCGAGCGTGCGGGCGCGGCGTGCGTCGCCCGGCATCGCGGTGCGTCCGCGGGCCAGATCGGTCGCGAGGGCGAGGCCGACGAGCAGCGCGACGAGCGTGAGCGCCACGTGCGCGCGGCCCATCATGTTGGGAAACCCACCCGCGACCCGCTGCACTACGGTCGGTGAGAGCGCGGCGCCAGCGGCCGGCCCGAAGACGAGCAGCGCGGCCAGCCAGGGGGTAAGCCCGGTACGTCGCTGGGCGCCGGGGGTGTCGTCGAGCGCGGTCCACTCGACCTGCGCCGCCGCCACCCGTCGCTCGCGCAGGTAGCCCAATGCGGTGGGGATGTAGGCGATCACGGCCACCAACGCGACCGCGCCGGCCGCGCCGTTGAATGCGCCGTCGGGCAGACCAAACGCCGGCAGCGCCCAGCCCACCGGCACGCCAACCAGCAGGGCCCAGGGCGAAGTGCGTACGAGGCCATAGATGAGCGCGGCAGGGAGCACCACGACAAAGCCGCCCCACCAGACGCCGTTGGCGCCAAAGGCGAGCACCCACGGGGCGATGACCAGGGCAAGAAAGACAGAGGCGCCGGCGCCGATGACCCACAGCGGATGGGCCGGGGGGCGGGCACGCGGTGCCTGCACTCGGGCCTCGCGGCGGCGGGCTGCGCGCAGTGGTCGAGCCCCCAGCGGCGCGTCGAGCGGTGGCGCAGCGAGCGGTGGCGCATCAAGCGGTTGCATCCGGGCTACTTCTCGATCGTCCACCGATAGGTCATCGGGTGGCCAGCGCGGCGCAGCTTGAGATCGACGTGCGCGGCCTTGGGCAGCGCGTCCCACAGCGTCATGAACTGGTCGGGGCGCTCCACCGGGGCGCCGTTGACCGAGATGATCACGTCACCGGGGCGCAGGTGCACCGTGCCCGCGAGGGGTGAGGTCGGGGCGATCTTGAGCAGCTCGAACCCGTGAAAGCGGCGGCCTTGCATGACCGGGCGCACGGTGAGCGCCGCGATGAACTGCTGAGGTCCGCGCGCGAGGGTCGCGCTCAAGTCGGCCGCAGAGATGCTGCCAGCCGCGATGATCCCACCCGCGGGCGGGGCCTTCGTGATGGCCGCGGGTTCGGCCGCGAGAGAGGGCGAAGCGAGCAAAAGGAGCATGATGATCAGGCGCATGACGCCATGCTGGCCAAACTCTGCGGGCGACGCAAGCGCTCTGCGAGGTTGACAGCCCAGAGCCACGCTGATTCGCTCCCCCCGCACACGGCTGCTTGGATGGGGAGTGAATGGCACGCAGGTCGATCCCGGCGATTTTCATGGAGCAGGTCGCCAAGCTCAAAGCTCGCCCCATGGTGTACGGCAAACGCGACCGGCATTGGCGCCCGTTGACCTGGGCGCAGATGGGGACCCGCGTCACCCACGCCGCGGCCGGGCTGATATCGCTGGGCATTGAGAGCGGCGAGCCGGTCGCCATCCTCGCCGACAGCGGGCCCGAGTGGGTGCTCGCCGACTTGGCGATCCTCAGCGCTGGCGCGGCGGTCGTACCCATCTACGAGACGAGCACCCCGGCTCAGGCCGCATGGGTGCTCGATCACGCGCAGTGCCGGCTCGTCTTCGTGCACACCGTCGAGCAGATGATAAAGCTGCTCAGCGTGCGCGATCAGCTGCCGCGCCTTGAGCACGTCGTGCACTTCGATGAGCGCATTCTGCTGGGCGCCAACGCGCCGGTGGTGCCGCCCGATTTGCGGGTGATGAGCCTGCTCGCGCTGGAGGCCCTGGGCTGCGAGCACAGCGATCCCAGCGCGGTGGAGGACCGGATCGCGGCCATCAAGAGCGACGACCTGCTCACGATCATCTACACCTCGGGCACGACCGGCACCCCCAAGGGGGTCATGCTGACCCACGCGAACATGATCGCAGACTGCGAGGGCACCGGGCAGGCGCTCTCGCTCAATCCCAGCGATGTCATCCTCTCGTTTCTGCCGCTCAGCCACGCCTTCGAGCGCATGTCGGTGGGCTATATGGCGCTGCTCTTTCAGGGCGCGACGGTCTACTTCGCCGAGGGCATGGGGCGCCTGATTCAGAACATGGGCGAGGTCAAGCCGACCGTGATGACCGGCGTGCCGCGGGTCTACGAGAAGATCTACGCGCGCTTCATGGCGCGGCTGCGGCGGTCCGGGCACGTGCAGCGCGTCGTCTCGCGGTGGGCGCTCGAGGTGGGGCGCCGGGTGAGCAGCGCGCGCGAGGCCGGCCGATCCGTGCACCCGCTCTGGCAGGCGCAATACAAGGTCGCTGGCGAGCAGGTCTTCGCGCGGCTCCGGGAGCGGCTCGGCGGACGCCTGCGCTTCATGGTCAGCGGGGGCGCGCCCCTCGCGCCCGAGATCGCCGCCTTCTTCCATGCCGCAGGGGTGCTGATCTTGGAAGGCTACGGCCTCACCGAGACGTCGCCGGTGGTCACCGTCAACCGGCTCGACAGCTATCGCTTCGGCACGGTCGGCTTGCCGCTGTCGAATGTGCGCATTCGGCTCGCGCCCGACAACGAGATCATGGTCAAGGGACCCAACGTGATGCGGGGGTACTACAAGGATCCCGCGGCGACCGCGGCCGTGCTCAGCCCCGATGGGTGGTTGGCGACCGGCGACGTCGGCGAGCTCGACACCGACGGGTTCTTGCGCATCACCGATCGCAAGAAGGACCTGTTCAAGACCGCGGGCGGCAAATACATCGCGCCCCAGCTTCTCGAAGGCCTGCTGCGCGCCCGACCCCTCATCGATCAGGCCATCGTCATCGGTGACACGCGGCCGTATTGCGTCGCGCTGATCGTGCCCGACATTTCGGCGGTGCAGGCGATCGCCGAGGCGCGGCGCCTGGATTGGCGCGGACCGGCCGATCTGGTGCGCCTCAAGGCGGTGCACAAGGCGCTCGTGGCCGAGGTCGATGCCGTCAACGTCCAGCTGGGCAGGCACGAGCAAATTCGCGCCTTCAAGGTGCTGTCGACGCCCTTCTCTGAAGCGGCCGGGTTGCTGACGGCCTCGCAGAAGACCAAGCGGCGCGCCGTGATTCAGCGCTATGCGGCGCTCGTCGAGGCGTTGTACACCCAGCAGCCAGGGCGCCTGCGCCGCGGCTGACTCTCACCCCCGCGAACGGGTTCGCGTCGAAAGCGCTTTGTCTCGCTCCGTGTCTCTGGCGTGCTCGTCGCCACCGGCTGCGCGCAGCGCTGGCAGCAAACCCAAGCCATGGCCAACGCGCTGATCTCGAACGCCGCGGGCTGGGCACGCTGACGCTGGGTCGCGACTTCAGCGGCAAGTCCCATCAGCGAGCGGGCCGCCGCGTCTGTTGGCGCGCTGCGCCCTCTTGCTCCCCTGCGATCAGACCGATCCGGCGCGGCCTGCGTTGTCAGGCTATCGCGCGCGCTGCATTCGCGTGATGATTCGCCAGATCACGCGCAGGAGACCCGCTTTGACGAACACCGCTGCATCGAAGGCCACTGCATATAGAGCCGCCCGATCCAAGGCCCCTCGGGCGCGGGCGAAATCGCTGCTGCTCTGCGCGGCGCTGATCTCGCTCGTGGCCTGCACTGGCAACGAACCCAAGCCCGGCGACACCCCGGTCTCGGGGCCCGGGTCTGCCCGGCTTGCGTCGGCAGGTTCGGCGGCGCCGGCGACGATCGCCCTGGAGCCCGCGGCGGGTAAACAGCGGGCGCTCGTCGCCTGGACGGGCAACAAGGGCGCCGCCTGGGACGCAGTCAAGACGCTGCAGGACGAGCGCAAGTTCGCGGCAGCGTCCGAGAAGGTGGCGGCGATCCTCGCCCAGGCGCTCAAGGCCAAGAACAGCGAAGAGATCGTGCGCGCCGTCGTCAAGACGGTGCAGCTGCGCATCGGCCTGCATGGCTATGAGACCGCGGTGCGTTTTTTGGACGAGGTCGAGTGGCCCGAAGATCTGCTCGGCAACACCACGCTGCGTCTGTTCTATGCCCAGAGCCTCGTGACCTATACGCAGGCCTATGGCTGGGAGATTGGCAAGCGCGAGAAGGTCGTCTCCAAGGGCCCGATCGATCTCAAGACCTGGACCGGCGAGCAGATTCACGCCCACGCCAACGCCCAGTTTCATGCGGCTTGGCGGCAGCGCGAGGGCCTCAAGGATCAGTCCGTCGGCGTGCTCGACGAGTACCTCGAAGCGAACACCTTCCCGCGGGCCATTCGCGCCACGCTGCGCGACGCGGTGACCTATCTGTGGGTGCAGCAGCTCGCCATCTCGAGCACCTGGCGGCCCGAGCACGCGAGCCAAACGCACGCCCTCGATCTCGATCTGCTGCTGAGCGACGTGTTGCCGGTGCCCCGGCTCGACGCGCCCACGGTGCATCCGCTGCACAAGATCGCCGCGCTGCTGAGTGAACTCGAGGCCTGGCATCGCGGCGAGGGCCACGTCGAGGCGACGTTCGAGGCTCGGCGTCGCCGGCTCGAGGTTCTGCACGCGGCGCTCACCGACACCGACGATCGGGCGCGCATTCGGGCGTCGCTCCTGGCCCAACTCGACAGCGTGAAGGGCAAGGCCTGGTGGGCGATGGGCATGGCGAGCCTGGCCGAGATGACCCGGTCGGGCACCGATGATCTCGTCGCCGCGCATCGGATCGCGGGCGAATGTATCAAGGCGTTCCCCGACAGCATCGGCGGCGCCCGCTGCCTCAACATCAAAGAGAGCATCGAGCAGCCCGACTTCAGGCTCGACGGCATGGCGGTCGACGCCCCCCAGCGCCGGTCGGTCGGCGTGCGGCACAAGAACCTCGAGGCGCTGCACTTTCGGGCGTACCGCTTCAACTTGGAGAAGGTGGCCAGCGGCCAGAAGGACTACAACCTGCTGCCTGGCCGCCGGACCGCTGAAGCGTGGATCGACAAACGTAATCCCATCGCCGAATGGTCGGTCAAGCTGCCATCGACCACCGACTTCAAGATGCACCGCACCTGGGTCATGCCGCCCATGACCGGCAAGGGCAGCTACATCATCGCCGCCACGCCCGACGCGGGCTTCGATCGGGACGCGGCCCCAATGCAGGTCATCGTAGTCACGCTCAGTGACCTGGTGATCACGCATCACACCGAGGGCAGCAAGATGCACGCGCAGGTCTTCGACGGCGCGACCGGTGCGCCCGTGGCCGGCGCCACGCTGCGGCTCTACACCCACAACTGGCGCAAAGGTCATCAGCTGCGGCGTACGGTGAAGACCGACGCGGCCGGCGCCGCGACCCTGCGGGGGGCCCGCCACGAGTCGCACTTCCTGTTCGCGCAAATGGGCGACGACATCACGCTGAGCAAGGGCAACCTGTATTTTCGTGATGATCCGAAGCCGCGCACCCGCACCGAGGTGCTCGTCTACACCGATCGCAGCGTCTATCGGCCCGGTCAGCCCCTGCATTGGCAGGTCGTGGCCTGGACGGGGCAGCCTGAGAAGGCGCTGCTCAAGGTCGCGCCGAAGACGTCGGTGCGGGTCGAGTTGCGCGACGCGAACAACGAGGTGGTCGCCTCGAAGACGATGACCACCAACGCCTTCGGCAGCGCGGCGGGTCAGTTCACGCTGCCCACTGGCCGGGCCCTCGGGCGCTGGCGCATCACCACCCAACACAGCGTGCGCGGCGGCCAGGTGCGGGTCGAAGAGTACAAGCGCCCAACCTTCGAGGCGACGCTCAACGCGCCCAAGGATCAGGCCCGCCTCAACCAGCCCGCGACGCTGTCGGGCGAGGCCCGCTACTACTTCGGGCTGCCCGTCACGGCGGGCAAGGTCGAGTATCGAATCACCCGCAGCCCGGTCTATCCGTGGTGGTGGAGCTACTGGTGGCGCGGCGGATCGATTCAGAGCAATGAAGTGGTCGGCACCGGCACTGTGGCGCTCGATGACGCTG
>JBNMOZ010000237.1:0-8475 GCA_051276005.1 Bradymonadia bacterium
CCAGGTCAGGTTCGCCTGATCGATTCGTCGCTCGGGTGCGTAACCTCTGCAAAGACGCTGCGTAGACAGAGCGCACACCGCATCTCCCCAAGGAGCCGAAATGAAGACTCTTCTGCTGATGGCCGCCGCCTTGTTCTTGGTCGCATGTACCCGCTCGAACGCCAAGGATCCCGCGCAGACGAAGGGCGCCACCGTGCTCGCCGGCGACATCAAGACCTCGCCCAAGGTCAAGTCGACCGCGCCGCCGGTTGGTGATCGCGTCAAGCTGAGCGCGGCTGAGTGGAAGAAGAAGCTGACGCCCGAGGCGTTTCACATCTTGCGCGAGTCCGGGACCGAGCGTGCGGGGACGGGCAAGTTGCTGAAGATCAAGGCGGATGGGGTCTATGCCTGCGCCGCGTGTGGCGCCCCGCTCTTCGATTCAGACACGAAGTTCGAGTCGGGGACCGGCTGGCCGAGCTTCTACACGCCGATTCAGCAGGGGCGGGTGGCCGAGCACGGCGATGGCGCCCATGGCATGAGCCGGGTCGAGGTGCGTTGCGCGCGCTGCAACGGCCACCTGGGGCATGTCTTCAAGGACGGACCCAAGCCGACGGGCCTGCGCTACTGCATCAACTCTGCGTCTCTGGCCTTTGAGTCGGTCGACGTACCGAGCGGCAAATAGAAATCAGTCAGCCGGCCGCCGCGTCGAGCAGCAAGTCCTCGCATCACCGAACCTCGGCGCCCTTTTCGTACTTCGCGCTGCGCCAAGGCGTGCCGTCAGCCCGCCACCACTGCCACTCGCCAATGCGGGCGCCCGCTTCGAAGCGACCCTCGGACTTCTTCTGACCGTTGGCGTGCCACGTCGTCCAGACGCCATCCTCCTGGCCATTCAAGAAGCTGCCGGCCTGGCTCTTGGTGGCGTCACCGATGAACCAGGCCCAGGGCCCGCTCTTCTCGCCCGCCTTGTAGCTGCCCTTGGCCTGCACCGCGCCGGTTGATTGGAAGGTCGTCCACTCGCCGTCTTCTTTGCCGTCGGCGTAGGCGCCGCTGAAGCGCAGGTTGCCGCTGCGGTAATAGCCCTGCCAGTCGCCATGCTTCACGTCGGCGCGCCAGCTGCCCTTCATCATGGGGCGTCCGTCGTCGAAGAAGCGCTCCCAGGTGCCGCTCTTCTGGCCTCGCGTGTACTCGCCTGCCGCTTCCAGCTCGCCGTTGGGGTGCCACCAGCGCCATTCGCCCTGCTCGATCAGCTCGATGGCTGACTTGCCCTCGTCGTCATTGGCCACGCGGCACACGTTGCACCCGACGACGCGCTGTTCGGGATCGACCCGCCAGGCGCCGCGCAGTGATTTGCAGTCTGTCTCGGCTGGATCGGACGAGATCCCGCCGGTGTAATGGACGGTTCGCCACGGCTCGCCCGAGTACCACCACTCGGTCCATTCGCCGTCGCGCTTGCCCTCCTTGTAGGGCCCGACGCCCTTCTTCTTGCCGTTGTTATGCCACTCTATCCACTGGCCATCGCGCTCATCCTTGGCGTAGATGCCCTCGGCGCGCGGGCCGCCTTCCCAGAAGCCGTTCTTCCAGATGTCGGCGCGATCGCCCTTCTTGTCGTACAGGCCCTCCCAGGCGACGCGGCCGTTGGTGAAGAACGCGGTCCACTTCTCAGTGCGGCGGCCATCGCGATATTGCCCGCGGTGCTTGAGCTCGCCCGTCGCGAACCAGGCCCGGGTCTCGCCGTCCCATCGGCCCAACTTCCACTCGCGCGCTTCGTCGGGGTTGCCGTTGGCGCGCCAACTCTCCCAGACGCCGTGCTTGTCGCCTTTAAGCCACGCGCCGCGAAGTCGCAACGCGCCGGTGGGCCAGTATTCGGTCCAGCTGCCGGTGCCATCAGTGAGGGTTGAGCTGCCGAACTCGACCTTGCCGTCCGCAGACTTGAAGACGTGGGTGCCGATGGGCGCCCCCGCGGCGTACTCGCCCGCACGCAATACCGCGCCGTCGGGGTGCAGATCGACGCGCGTGCCGTCCATGCGGCCGTCTTTGTACTGCGCGGTCCACTCCAAGCCCGCGTTGGCGCGATAGCCCGACCACAGGCCGACGCGGCGGCCCTCGATCGCGCAGCCGTCTTCGCGCTGCTCGAAGTCGACGTCGTATTCTCCGCCCATCACGTCGCAGGCTTTGGCGGTGGGCGTCTGGCGCTGGCCCTTGTCGTATTCGACGGTGCGCCATTGATGACCCTGAAACGTAAACTCGGTCCAGGTGCCGTGGCGCAGACCGTCGACGTAGGGGCCCGACTCGAGCTTGGGGCCCTTCTTGTGCCAGAACGTCCAGGTGCCGGTGCGGGTGTCGTTGATCCAGTCGCCTTCGTCTTGCTTGTCGTTGCTGGGCAGCCGATTGACCCAGTGCCCGGTCTTCTTGCCGTGATCCCAGGCGCCGTCGATGGCCTGCACACAGTTGGGGTACCAGAACATCTCGGCGCCGTGCTTCTCACCTTCGGGGTCGTATTCGACCTCGTATTGTGGCTGACCACCGGGATGAAACCCGCGCCAGGGCCCGGTCTTGTTGCCGCTGGTGTAGCTGCCTTCGGCGCCGATCTGGCCGTTGGCATGATAATCGGTCGATGGCCCGTGCAGTTGGCCATCGACCAACGCGGCCTGCCCCCGCTGGACCGGTTCGGCGCCCGGCACCTCATCCCAGACTGACCAGATGCCCTGGCGCTTGCCACGGATGAGGCAGCCACGCAGCCGGCCCTTGACCACCCACCGCCCCTTGGCGGCGGCGCAGTCGGGCTTGGTAGCGATGGGCTCGGGTGGGACGTCGGGCGGTGCGCCGAGGGCTGAGGCGGATCCCAGCGTGACGGCTGCAAGGGCGATCGAATGGATGAAAGCGCGCATCATGTCGAACCGTAACAAAGTGAGGGATCGAGGGGGAAGGTCGACAGCGTGACGCCGGCGACTTGCGCTTCGAGCAGCGCTTGGCGCAGCAGGGCGCTCGCGGCGCTGGTCCGTCGGCGCTCGGGCGAGATGCCGACGCCGGCGATGCCCAGCGTCGAGACGGCACGCCCGCCAAAGAGCTGGCCCATGGGCGCCCGCAGCAGCCCGCCCACGATGGCGCCGTCTGCAGACAGCGCGCGCACATGCTCTGCGCCCGCGAAGGTGAGCCACTCTTGGGTCTGGGCGATGGAGTTGCCAAAGGCCTCAGGCAGCGCGCGGGCCGTCTGCGTCAGCGCGCTGCCCGCCACCGGGCTGACGGTAAATCGGCTCATCCGAACGCCTGAGTTTGGCCCTTGACGACCTCAAAGCACGCCGCCGCTTCGGTGCTCTGGCCGTTCGCCTGCGCCGCCATGACCCGCGCCTGATACATGACAATGCCGGCCATGGAGGACTTGGGCGCCAGGTTGCCGAACTGCAGCTTGGTCTCATCGGTCAGCGCGTCACCCGCGATGCCCTCCGCCAAGTTGGCGTAGATGCGCAGGTTGCGCTTGACCAGCTTCATCAAGACGCCGCCGTCTTTGTCGAACGCGTCGCTGAGCGCGCGCAGTTGGCGCGCATAGATGCTGGGATCGTCAGCCCGAACGGCCAGGCCGAGCAGCCCGATGCCTTTGAGCTGCACCAGAATATTTTGCGCGCCGGTGAGGCCGTTGAGCTCGGCTTGCAGGGCTGCCGTCTCTTCGATGACCGCCAGCCCAGCCAAGCGCTCGATGGCCTTCTGAAATTTGCTGGTCGCCACCTTGGTGACGGCAGGCTGCATCGCGTCGAGCGCGCGGCGGGCCGCTTGCTGACCGCTGGCTTCGAGCTCGCCCAGCACCTTGAGGGCGCCGTTCTTCTTTTGCCGGTTGATGACGATGGTCATGATGATGCCCACGATGGCCCCGATGATCGCGCCTTGCAGCATTCGTCTCTCCATTCACGGCCAATGAAGTGTCAACCGGCACGCATCCCACCACAGCGGGTTCGCGCCGTAAATGGCAGCGTTCGCCGGCCGCGGCTCACCAGTGGATGGTCGTGACCAGCTGGATCATACCGAGCAGAAAGATGGCGAGGACGATGAAAATATAGGCCGCCTCGACGAGCACATGCCGGCGCGTGCCCTTTGCGCCGTCGGCGTCGCCACCGGCCTCGATCCAGCGCCGCTGCACGTCGCGATAGTTGGTCGAGACGAGCCACATCAGCACGATGAACAACAGCAAACCGCTGCCGACCAGCGCGTAGATGAACCGCGACTGCCAGGCGCCCTTCATGGTCGCGACCGTCTGGCGCGCGCTCTGAGACGAGTCGGCGAGCAGCGGCGGGTTGGCGGGTGGGCGCGCGGGGCGACCGAGCAAGTGGCGCGTCAACCGGGTCGACGCGGTGCCTTCCCGAGAGGCCCAACCGGCGTATTGCATGTCGATGCCATGCTCAACCTCACGGCTCGCGAGCCATCGCAGCGCGGCATCTTTTTCACCCTTGGTCACAAGAATGTACGCCCCGCCGCGCGCCTCGGATGGGTTGTAGGCCGCGCGATAGACTTGCACCCAGAGGAGCGCCGGATCAGCGCTCGGTCGCGGCAGGTCGACGAACAGCCGCGCCTCGTTGTCTTTGAGCCTCGTCGTCGTCGTCGTCAGCCACCGATCGCCATGCCAGACATCGATGAACACCGGCGCGGTCGAATGCAGCGAGCGCACCCGCACGGCCAACTGCTCGCCCGGCTTGACGATGCGTTGCGGCACGTCGAGGGCGAACTGGGTGCCGGTGTGCTTCATGCGTCGCGTCGCGTAGCTCTCCGGCACGCGCAGCTCGGGCCAAATGACGGGATGACGGGGCAAGATCGTGAGCTCGGCCAGACCATTATCGTCGGTCTGCACCGCGTCGGGGAAGGGCACGCCCGACTTGCCCTCGCGCAGCGTCAGCGCGACGTGGGTGTCGCGAAGCGGGCGGCCATCGAGGGTCGTTGCCCGCACGATCAGGTCGCTGTGCAGGTTGCCCGGGATCACCTGATCGGCCGGCATCACATCGAGCGTGACCGGGCCATACGGCGCGTAGGGCGGCTGGCCCAGCGCGGGCGCGCCCTGCAGCGCGACGGCGGGCGCGGTCGAAAGCGCGGTGACCGGGGTCGACACTTCAACCGGGCCCGCGGGCGTCGGCGCGGTGATATGCAGCGTCCACTGGCCCGCCGATGGCGGCGTCACATGGCCTTGCACCAGCTTGCCGGCGCGCTGGATGAGCGGCACCGGATCGCCGTGACGCTGACCGTCGGCATCACGCCACTCGGCGACCGCCCGCTGCAGCGTCTCGATCCGGTCGAACTTCAACGCCCGCAGCGTGACGCGGATGGCCGCAGGCTCACCGGCGACCCAGACGTTTGGGCCGAACAGGTTCAACCCTAAGCGCGCGTCGAGCTGGCTGATAAAGAGGCCGCCGGCCATGAGCGCGCCGAACCACAAGAGGGCGCTGAAGCCGATGAGCTTGCGGTAGCGATACATCGCCCCCAGCAGCCCCTTCGAGGTCGGCGCCCCGGCGTCGTCTGCGTCGTCGATCACGGCTGGCCGCCTGGCTCACCGCTCACTGGTGCAGCGCTCACCGGTGCAGCGCTCACCGGCGATGGCACCTCGGCCATCGGGATGCCATCACTGACCGGCGCGGGTGGCGGGCTGACGCGAACGCGCGGCTTGGGCTGCGGCTCGACGACCCGTGTGGGGCTGAGGGCGACGACCGCGCGCCCGCCCAAGTGGACCGCGTCGAGCTGCCCTTTACGTTCGACGATCAGCGCATCGAAGCGTGCTTTGGCCGCCTTGGGGATGCCCACGTCACGGGTCATCTTCATCTTCTGCGGGTTGACGTAGCGGCCGTGCTTTTTGACGCCGAAGTGCAAATGGGGGCCAGTGCTGCGGCCGGTGGTGCCCACAGCGCCGATGACCTGCTTCTGCTTGACGGTCTGCCCACGCTTGACCTTGATGCGTGACAAGTGGGCGTAAAGGCTTGTTAATCCGCGCGCATGCTTGAGCACGATCAGCTTGCCGTTGGCCCCCTTGACCCCCGCAAAGACGACCTTCGCGTCGGCCATCGCCATGACGGGCGTACCGGTGGGCGCCGCGAAGTCGACCCCCGCATGACGGCGGTTGTAGCCCAGCACCGGGTGGCGCCGCATGCCGAAGCCGCTAGAGATGCGGGCGGCGCGCACCGGGGTCGCCAGGAACGTCTTTCGCGTGTTGCGCCCATCCTCAAGGTAGTACGAGCCGGGCAACTCGTCGCCGGGATCGAACCAATAGGCCCGAAACGCGCCCTTCTTGACGCTCTTGTACTCGGCCGCGATCACCTTGCCGTACTTGATGAACTGCGCGTCTTTGAAGACCTTCTCGACGAGCAGCTTGAAGACGTCGCCGGGGCGGGTGTCTTTCATGAAGTCGAGGTCGTAGGCGAAGACATCCATCAGCGTGGCCGCCAACTGAGTCGACTCTCCCGTGTGCTGCACGGCGCCGAAGAGGGTGGAGTCGATCTTCGCGCCGACGGCCGCCACCTCGGTGCGGACGTTGATCTCGGCCTTGCGGCCCTTGAGCACATCGTCGTCTCGCCAGGCCTCGAAGACGTCAAGCGGGCCGTGCACCCACTCGAAGCTCTCGATTCGGCTGTCGCTGTTGCGCACGGTCAGGCTGTATTTGGAGCCGGGGCGCGCCCGCCGAAAGCTGAAGTGGGGCTTGAGCGCCACGACCAGCGCGTTGACCTCGCCGCCATCAACGCCATGCCGGCTGAGGATGCCCGAGAGCGTCATGTTGCGGGCCATCGTGCCGGTGAACTCGGAGAACGGCGGCGGCGGCTCGGTGGCAGGGGCGGCGCTGCCGGGCGCCTCTTGGGCGACGATCGTCACGTTGCCCACCATGCCGCCCGCGGCGCCGGCCGAGGCGGCGCTCTTCGCCGCCTCGATCAGGGCCTGTTGCGCCTCGAAGATCGCCTCGGGGGTTCGCGCGATGATCGCCGCCGTGTTTGCCGGCCGGTTCATCGCCGCGAGCTCCTCGGCCGTTCGCGCGTCGCTGTCGGTGAAGGTCACCAGCAGGGTCAAAAACGTCATGAACAGCACGCTGCCCCCAATGAGCGCGGGCAGGCTGTAGCGCGGGCGGTTGTATAGGAGCAAATCCATCCGTTCATCGGTCATCAGACCGCGCGTGGACGCTGAGGTTCCACCACGCGGGGCGCGCATGGTAACGGGGCGGCCGTCGGGCGTAAAGTCGTGCTGACCCGAGTCCTTGGCCAGGCACGCCCTGCGGCGTGTAACTGCCATGTGGGTGCGGCGTACTGAGCGGGTATGAACCTACCCCACATCGATCCGGTCGGCGTGCTGCACGTGCCTGAGGGCTACGAGCGCAACGCACCGATCTCGCCTCGCCTTCGGCTGCTTGCCGGGGCGATCCTCTTTGCATTTGTTGCGGTGATGGTGACGACGACTGTCGTCAGCCTGGGGCGCTATTGTCTGACGACAGATGCAGCCAATAACGCCGCGCTGCCGGCGAGCTTTCGGGGGACACCCTGAGGTCGGCGATGGGCGGGGTGAGCGCTACTCGACCGCGCTCATGACCGCGCCGGCGCCGATGCCGCCCGCCGCGCAGATGCCCAGCAGCGCGGTCTTCGCTTCGGTCGTGGCCAGCTCGTTGGCCATCGTGAGCACCATGCGGGCGCCGGTGGCGCCAAACGGGTGACCCAGCGCGACCGAGCCGCCGTGCAGGTTGAGCTTGTCCATCGGGATGTCGCCAAACGCGGCGTCCTTGCCCAGGCGCGCGTCGGCGAACCCGTCGCTGCCGAGCATCTTGAGCACGCTGAGGACCTGGGCTGCGAAGGCCTCGTGCAGATCGAAGACGTCGACATCATCGAAGCTCAGCCCGGCGCGGTCGAGCGCCTTGGGCATCGCCAGCGCGGGGCCCATGAGCAGCTGATCGGCCGGATCGACGGCCGTGTAGGCCCATGAGTCGACATACGCGAGGCCCTTGAGGCCCAACGCCTTGGCCTTCTCTTCGCTCATGATCAGCACGCCCGCGGCGCCGTCGGTGAGGGGGCTGGAGTTGGCGGCGGTCAGGCTGCCGTCGCGGGCGAAGACCGGGCGCAGCTTCGCGATGGCCTCGGTGCTGGTCTTGGCGCGCACCATCGTGTCGGCGTAGACCGTCTTGCCCTCGGGGGTCTGGACGGCGATGACCTCGTCGTCGAAGCGACCGCTCGCGATGGCTTCAGCAGCGCGATGATGCGACTGCACGGCGAACGCGTCCTGCGCCTCGCGGGAGATGGCGTTGCGCACCGCCATGCGCTCAGCGGCCTGGCCCATGACCTCACCGGTCGACCGCTCCGCGATCTTGGGCTTCTTGGGGAAGATGTCGGTGAACGGCGCGAGCTGGGCGATGACACCCAAGTAGTCCATGGGCTTGGGCTTGCCGAGCGCCAACGGGGCGAGGGCGTGCACGAACTTCTGCGGCATCTTCAGCTCGGCGTTGCTGGTGCTGTCGCTGCCGCCCGCGATGACCAAATCGGCGTCGCCGCGCTC
>JBNMOZ010000238.1:0-8467 GCA_051276005.1 Bradymonadia bacterium
CACATTGGCGAAAGTCGGCTTGGCGTCTCCGGGGCGGCGGAACCAGACCCGACTGCGCGTCGTTCCAGTTTGAACGAAGAGGAACGCTCGGCCTGCGCTCGGTGTCAGCGCGGCCGCGCTTGGCGGCATGGGCGCGGCATAGGCCGACCAGCGCTGGACCTTCGCCAGCCGGGCCTGCAAGCTCGCCTTCGCCGCCTTCCAAGCCGCTGCGCGGGTCGTGATCGCCGCGTCCCGGGCGGCGGGCTCAAGCGCCGCGTCGGCGATCAATCGGCCCTGCGTGCGGGCGGCGAGATGCGCTCCGCGCAACGCCCAAAGATCAGCGCTCTTCATGTCGATGTCGGGACGCGGCGCCGCAGATGAGAGCGCGATCGCGGCTTGGCGCCACCAGAGCGAGACCGGCAGGCTGCGCGCCCAATCGGGCTCTGCGCGTGCCAGATCGGCGTCGACGATCGCCCGAGCGGCCGCGCCCACATTGAGCAATGCCTGCGGTCGGCGATCGAGCAAACCCCTTAGGTGACCATCCGCCTGCGCCAGCCGCCAATCATCGATGGCCGCCATGCGGTGCATCGGCGCTCTGGGCCCATTTGCCGCAGCGATCGCTGCATGCAGCGCCCAGCGCTCAGCGGGATCAGCCGCCGCCCACTCCGCGTCAGTCAGTGCGCCCAGGGCCAGAGCTTGCTGACGCTTGCCAAGGCCATTCCAAGCGATCGCCAAGCAGGCGCGCGCGCGCACCGAGAGGTCGAGGTCGCGGTGGACCGCATCGATCATCGGCGCCAGCCGCGCCGCCGCCCGATCAAACCGCGCCGCGCGCGCCTCGATGCACCCCAAGGCGACGCCGCCTTCGGGCGTCTGTGCGTGCGATCGAAGCACGCTCATCGCGCGGGTGACCTGACCGGCGGCGGTCCACGACTCCGCGAGCGCCAGCGCCACGTCTCGGGTGTCGAGCACGCGCAGGCTGAACTTGAGTCGTGCCCGCGCCGCGTCGAATTGGCCATCGGCGTGCAGCGCAGCGGCCGCGAGCAGATGCAGTCGCGCCCGCAACGCCGGGGTGTCGAGACCGGCCCGCTTGAGTCGAGCCAGACCTGCGTTGGCGTTGACGAAGGCCGGCGGCAACTCGCCACGGCGCAGCCGAATTTCAGACCGCATCGCCAGGCCTCGCGCCGCATCTTCGGCCGACGCATCGAGCCGGACCAGGGCCGCATTCGCCCGCTCAAGCGCCTCATTGAGGTCGCCGAGTTGCAGCTGCGCATCGGCCAACGCTAAATCGGTCACGGCGGCGCGCTCAGGCTGCTCGGCAACGAGGAACATCTCGCGGCTGGCCCGAAACGACTCAACCGCGCTCGTCGTCTGTCCCAGTCGCAGTTGCAGTCGGCCGTAGGTGATCCCGACCTCGGCGGCGAGCGCCGATCGACTGCGTGTCGCTTGGGCGCGGGCCAGGTTGGGCACGGTCTCGCCCACCCGCCTTGGCCGCCTCAACCATTGCGTCCACCGCGCAGCGGGCGCGAGCATCTGCGCCGCGCCATCGAGCTCGCCGGCGTCAATGCGCGACTCGCCCGTCTTGAGCCAGAGCGTGACCGCTTCGATCAGCGTGCGGTCGTCGGCCGGATCGGGGCGCGCCTTGACCAGCAGCGGTTCGAGCGCATCTGCCAAGACCACTGCCGAGCGGCCGTCACCGGCGCGCACAGCCGCGTGCAGGGCACGCCGCAACAAGAGCAAACGCATCCAGGGCTGTGGCACTCGATTGACGGCGCCTGCGAGACCGCCGCGGGCCACCGCAAACTCACCCGCCTGCTCGGCGACGAGCGCCGGGCCGAGTCCGAGGAGCGCGACCCGCAGAGGCGACGCGTTCGCGGTACTCACCGCACGCTGCCCGTCGATGATCGCCGCGCGTCCGCTCGTCGGGCTTACGCTCGCGATGGCGTTGAGTCCTTCACACACCCGCGTTTCGGGGATCGTTGGTGGATCCGGACGCACGCCAGTCTCGCCACGAAACGCGGCCAACGTACGCCAAGGCGCCAGGTCGCCTTCGATCATGGCCAGCATCTCGGCGAGCCCGCGCGCTGCTTCGAGGCGTTGTCGCGCGTCGTTTCGCCCGCCCAATCGAGGGTTCGCGACATCGGCGCGATGCAGCAAGGCGTAGAAGCCCGCGTGGGGCACAAGCTCGTTGCCCACGTTGCCCGCCGCCCGAATGACGGCCTCGACCGGATACTCGTCGTTGAGGGCCAAGTTGAGCATGGCCTGCATGCTGTCGAAGTAGGCGCGCAGCACCTCGGGCGTAGACTCGACGAGCAAGAGCGGCACGTCATCGTGCAGCTCGGTCTCAGCCAGCACCTGGGCGATGATCGTCGCGTGCGCCCGAATTCGGGCCTTCTCTTGGTCGCGAATGCCCGCAATGCTCAAGTCGAAGATGTAGCCGTAGAACCAGATGCGGGCGAGCTCGGGTTTCTTCTGCGCGAGCTCACGCACGACCTTGGCGTCGCCCTTGGCGCGATCGAGCAGGAACAACCAGTCTGAGTACGGCGCGACCTTGGCGTGCACGGTCGTAACAGATGTCGCCAGCATGACGAACGCCAAGAGCATCAGGCGCATCAGCATAGGCAGCTTCATCGGGCGCCTCCCTTGACCGACAGTTCAACCTGGGCGACCGGGGCGCCGTACTGCATATCGGGATCGCGAATCTCGATCGGCAGCGTCGGGGGCGCGTTGGCGGGCACATCGATTTTCGCCGTCCACCCAGCCTTCGTTGGCTTGAGCGGGACACGTCGACCGTCAGGCAGCACGGCATCCAACGTCGTCGGGAGTCCCTCTCCCGTCAGCTTGATGCGCAGGGCCGTCGTCTTGCCGGCCCTCGCGGACGCCGGCGCGACCAGCTTGACCTGCGCCGCTGACACGCTGAGCGTCAACGGGGGCAGCGCGCCATCGGCACCGATGCAGGTCAGGGTTTGCACGCCCAGGGCCACCGTCGGGCGGTCGGTCTGGGCGCCGTCAGCCCCCGCACATCGGCTGCCTGAGGGCAGCGGCAGCGCGGCGCCCAAGCTGATTGGGACCGCTCGCGTTGTCGCCTGCACAGCGACCGTCAACGCATCCGACGCGACCGACTCGAGCCCGAGGGCGTCGATGGTCGAGAGCGTGATGGCGTATATCCCTGCGGGCAGACCGCGCAACCGCATGACGTCGATGTCGGCCGCAACCTCGGCCTCGGCGAGCGGCGTGGGCGAAGCCAGGTTGCGCATCGAGATCCGCACCCGGGTGCCCTTGGCTGACCACCGGCCGCGAATTACGACATCTTCGGCCCGAGCCGCCTGCAGGCTCATGGCCTTGACGCCCCACCACTTAGGCGCTGGGGGCAGCTTGCGCGGCTTGGCCGGCGCTTCACCCCGCCTCACGCGGGTGCCCATGCCTTTGGCCACCTTGACCGCGCGCCCGACGGTGCCCTTGACCTGGATCGACGGGCTGGAATGGTTCGAGATGCTGTTGGCGCCCTCGGCGTCGACCGAGAAGACGGCCTCGCCGCTGCCCATGCTGCTCTCGCCGCTTGGGGTGCTGACAAGGAGGGTGGACTTGCCCTTCTTGCCGGCAAGTTCGGCGAGGCGGCCACGCAACGCACCCCGCTCAAGGCGGGCGCGGCTGGTCTTGCGTCGGGCACCGCTCGCGCCCTTACCGTACAGAATAATTAGTGTGTCTTCACGCAGTTGCAGCTGAGAGTCGTCTTGGAACGTCAACTCTGCCGCGGACCCAGATCGCGTGGTGACGCGAAAGCCGAGCCTCAGTTGAGTGCCGGTCTTCGACTGCCGCCAATCGCCCTGCACCGATGGACGGTGCTCCACCTGGCGCCGGGTCCCTGTCACCCAGGCATCGGGCGGCAGGCGCTTGGGCACGCGCAACACGCTGCCATCCTCAAGGGAGTGCGGCAGGCGCTTGCCAAGCTGAGGATTGTAGTCGTGCACGATGTCCCAGCGCAGCTTGTCGCCGTACAGCTTCGCCGCGATACCCGAGCAGGTGTCCCCGTCTTTGATGACGTAGTCCATCATCTCGATAGGGGGGGCGGCGAGGCTCGTGCCCGCCGCAAGCAGGCAGGCCGCGGCCAAAGCGCCTGCGCCAAGACGGCGCAGCACTGTCTGGTGACCTGCTGTCTGGTGACCTGCTGTCTGGTGACCTGCTGTCTGGTGACCTGCTGTCTGGTGACCTGCTGTCTGGTCGCCCATCACGCACCCTCCACGGGCGCGGTGCGCCTTTGCTTTGGCCGGGCGCCGCGTTCGGGCCGTGCAAGGCGTCCGATCGGCGTACCTTCCGGGCTGCGCAGGCCTTCGAGGCGATCGGCGCCCTGAGGGGTCAAACGTCCACGCACGAATTCGCTCCAGACCGCGCCGCCGTCTTCGGTGGGCAATCGAACTGTCGACCGCAGCTGCATCGTGAAGTGTCGCGTCTCATCGAGACGAAACTCACAGACCCGCTCGAGGACCTCTTCGGGGAGGCTGACCCCGGAGCGAAAGAAGGCCACTTGCGCCTGATGCGAGACGGGCCGCACGAGGCCGCCATACTTGCGCTGCTTCGAGGCCTGCTTGTCGTCCTTCTTGGGGTCGTCTTTGTCGGTCGATTGCTGGGTGTTCGCCGATCGACCAGACTCGCGTTCGGTGCGCTCGCGCATGAGCTCCTCATCACTGGTCGGCAACGGTGTGGACTGGACACACTGCCAGCTTGCCTTCCCTGACCGAGCGCAGCAACCGTGGTCACGCAGAATCAAGAATAGCCGGGCAACCGAGCCTGAGGTGCTCGAAGAGCGGGGTTACCGGCGCCTGCAGACGGGCAAACTCAATGCCGACGACAGGCCAGTCGACGCTCAGCCCGGGATGCGCTCGGCCACCCGCAGGCCATCGAGCGCTGCGCTGACGATGCCACCCGCAAAGCCAGCGCCTTCGCCGCAAGGAAACAGGCCGGGGTGCGTCGGACTTTGCAGGCTCTCAGGGTCGCGCAGGACGCGCAGCGGCGACGATGAGCGCGACTCGACCCCGAGCATGACGGCGTCTTCAGTGATGTAGCCGGGCATGCGGCGGTCGTTGAAGATGCGCAAGGCCTCTGCAAGCGGGCGATGAATCTGTGCAGGCAAGACCGCCTTGAGATCGACGCTCGCGAGCCCAGGGCGATAGCTGCAGTCGGGCAGGCTCGACGAGACGCGCCCCGCCAGAAAGTCGGTCACGCGCTGCGCGGGCGCAACGAACTTGCCGCCGCCCGCCTCGAACGCGGCGTTCTCCACCGCGGCTTGCCAGGCCAGCCCATCGAGCGGGCCGGACCCATACACCTCGGGTCCGACGCTGACGACCATGCCGGAGTTGGCGAACCGCGAGTTGCGGGTGGACGGGCTCATGCCGTTGACCACGATCTCGCCGGGCGACGTGGCGGCCGCGACGATGAACCCCCCCGGGCACATGCAGAAGCTGTAGGTGCCGACCCCGTCGGCGGTGTGCCGCAAGGCATATGGCGCCGCGCCCAGCTGCGCGTGGCCCGCCAGGCCGCCGTACTGGATCGCGTCGATATGCGGTTGCGGATGCTCGATGCGCACCCCCAACGCGAACGACTTGGCCTCGATCGCGACCCCGTTGCGACCCAGCATGCGATACACGTCACGCGCCGAGTGCCCGGTCGCCAGAATCACCGCTGTGACCGGCACGGTGGATCCATCTCCCAGGACGACCCCCGAAACCGCGCCGCTTTCGAAGAGGATATCGTCGACACGCGTCTTGAAGTGGATCTGGACGCCTGCAGCGATCAGCCGCTCGCGCAGCGCCGTGACGACCTTGGGCAAGCGGTTCGTCCCGATATGCGGGCGGGTCGCAGCGCGAATTTCGGGCGGCGCACCGCAGGCGCAGAGCAGGTCGAGCACCTGGATGATCGATCCGCGCTTCTTGGCCCGGGTGTACAGCTTGCCGTCGCTGAACGTGCCCGCCCCACCCTCGCCAAAGCAGTAGTTCGAGTCGGCGTCGAGCACGCCCTCACGGTTGAGCTTCGCCAGGGCCGGTCGACGCCCTCGGACGTCCGCGCCCCGCTCGAAGACGATCGAGCGCACGCCCCGCCGCGCGAGGCCCTCGGCCGCGAACATGCCGGCTGGACCCGCCCCGATGATCGCCACAAAGGGCGTGCCAGTCAGGGTCGGAAGATCAGGCACTTCGAGGGGATCTGGCGCGAGGTCGGCGCCGTCCAGGGCGACCTCGATGCGCAGCTGTAGATGAACTCGGCGATGGCGCGCATCAATGCCACGCCGGGTGATGCGCCAGGCGCCCACCCGCGCTGGATCAATGCCCAGGTCGGCCGCGATCGCCGCCCGCAGCAGTTCACCCTCACCGGCGTCTGGATGGACCCGCAGATCGACGATACGAATCATGCCTTGGGGGGATCGAGCGGCTTGCCGACCGGCACCACGGACGGATCGTCGTCGTCTGCGCCGTCATCGTCGTCTGCGCCGTCATCGTCGTCATCGCCCGTCGAGTCGCCGCTCTCATCGCCGTCATCGCCCGTCGAGTCGCCGCTCTCATCGCCGTCAGCGCCGTCAGCGCCGTCAGCGCCGTCATCGCCGTCAGCGCCGTCATCGCCGTCATCGCCGTCATCGCCGTCATCGCCGCCGCCGTCATCGCCCGTCGAGTCGCCGCTCTCATCGCCGTCCTCGTCCGTCGAGTCGCCGTTGCGCGCCTCACGCCGCTTCGTGATCCAGTAGGCGATGCCGATGCTGACGCCGTAGAGCAGAATCAAGGGGATCGCGAGCAAGATCTGGGTGACCCAATCGGGCGGCGTCAGCATCGCTGCGACGACGAACGCGATCACGACAAACCAGCGCCAGAAGCGAATCAGGGTCCGATGGGTGAAGATGCCAATGCCCGACAAGAAGGCCGTCGCTACAGGCATCTCGAAGACCAGCCCGAAGGCGAGCAGGAACTTGGTCACCAGCCCCAGATAGTCCTCGACGGTGATGTCGGGCTGAAGCTGGTAGGGCCCCGAGGAGACCGTATAGCCCAGCAAGAACTCGAAGCCGTAGGGCATGACGACGTAGTACGCGAAGGCGAACCCACCCGCAAAACACGCGGTGGAGCTGAACACGAATGGGACCGCGAGCTTGCGCTCATGGCTGTACAGCCCCGGCGCGACGAAGCCCCAGAACTGCCAGAAGACGATCGGGATCCCAAAGAAGATGCCGCCCAGCAGCGCGGTCTTGAAGTGGAACATAAAGGCGCCGGTGACGGTGCGATACTTCAGGCTTGTGGGCAGGTTCTTGGCCTGCAACACGTCGATGAGCGGCTTGGTGAGGAACTGATAGATCTCTTTGTGAAAGATGTAGCAGACCACCGAGGCGATAAACACGCCGACCACAGCCCGCCACAGCCGCCAGCGCAGCTCCTCGAGGTGTTCCATGAAAGGTGCGCGGCTCGCCTCGAGCTCGTCAGGTGGGTTGGTCTGGTCCATCGTCCTCGACGTCCGACTTATCGGTCAGGGTAGGCGTGAGCAAGCGGGGCTTCTTGTACAGGGTGCTCGGCTCGCGCGCGATGATTTGCTCCGCGTCTTCGTCGAGCACGTCCGCACCGTCATTGAGCAAGTCAGCATCAGGCTGCGCGGCGTCCACCCCGTCGGGCTTGATGACCGCGACCGGCTTGGAGATCGTCTTTTCGGCGACGACCTCGTCGATGAGCGGCTCGGCGTTGTTCGTCTCGGGTGCGCTTGTCTGCTTCGCGTCTTCAGCGAGCAGCTCCGCCTCTTCGATGCGTTGCTGCTGCTCCCATTGTCTAATTGGCTGAAAGACCTGCTGCTTGACGTCGTCGAGATCGACCGCCTCGCGCAGCTCTCGGCCGGCCTTGCGCACGGTGCGCAAGCCTTTGCCGAGGGTCTTGGCCATCTCGGGGAGCTTCTGGGGGCCGACGACCAGCAGGATCACCGCCAGGATCAGCAGCACCTCGCCGAGCCCGATTCCGAATGGGAGCATCAGAACCTGCCTTCAATATGCGAGAGCGCGTCGGCCTTGATCGCTTCAGTCCGCCGCGCGGGACGAATGGGCTGCGTACCGCTCTTGAACGGCAGATGCAAGCCAGGGTTCTTCGTCGTCTCGTCCGCGGTCGCCCGACGGGCCCCACTCTCGGGATCAATATCGGCCCACTCGATCCCATCGGGGGCCGGCCCGACGACCGATCCTTGCGGCACGCCGGCCAGCGTATGACGCATCGCCGCCACCCAAATAGGGACCGCCATCCAGCCGCCGGTCTCGCCCGTCCCCAGCGGCCGCAGGTTGCGATCGCTGCCGATCCAGACGGTCGCGAGCTGCTCTGCGGTGAAGCCGACGAACCAGGCATCGTAGGCGTCGGTGGTGCCGGTCTTGCCCGCCACGGGCACCCCCAAACGCCGCGCGCCGCTGGCCGTCCCGCCGCGCACGACCCTGCGCATCGCGAAGCGGGTCAACCAGGCCGTGCGCGCGTCGATCAGGGCCGTC
>JBNMOZ010000239.1:0-8450 GCA_051276005.1 Bradymonadia bacterium
CTCGCCCTGGATATGCGGGGCGGCCTTCAAAACGCTGACACCGTTGGACAATTTATAGTCCGGGTTGTCGACGAAGATGAGTTCGAGGTGCGCGAGATCCGGGTCATGCTCAATCGCGCCGCGCACGCGATCCCCGTCATAGCCGACGACCATCACGAAGCGCGTGATGCCTTCGGCGGCGGCGGTCAGCAGGGTCCGCTTGAGCAGGGGCAGCCCGCCGCATTGCACGAGGGGCTTGGGCAGCGGCTGCGCTTCGCCACGGATGCGGCTGCCGAACCCAGCGGCGAGAATGACGGCTTGGTGAATCGTGGTCTCATGCATGGTCAGGTCCTCGTGGAGCCGCGTGGAGCATGCGTACTCCAGGACACGGTGTCGGGTGGAAGATGCGTACTCCACCTGTCGTGCTCTGGCGCATGGATCCTCGGTTTGCGACCCGGAATCGGTTTTCAGGGCGGACTCAGAGCACGAGGCGTGCCATTGCGTCAAGAAGGCGCCCTGCTGCCGATCAGGCCGATCAGGCCGATCAGCCCGAGGCGGGTGCGGCGGTCATTATTTGATGCAGCGCGAATTGCCGAGTCTGACCCAGATCGAGGTCGTCGCAGTTGAGCAGTCCGCCGCGCGCTGCCGCTCACGACGCGCCATATTCAATGCGCCGACGACCTGGCCGATCTCAGCGCGCAGCGTCAGGTGCCGGTGCTGGTCGCCGACGGCGCGCCGATCACCGACGATCCTCGCGACCATCGCCGCGTGGTGGCGCGTGGCGGATTCGGACCCCGTTAACCCCGGGGCAGGCCGAGCCGGTGGCGCGTCATCCCCCGCTGACAGCTTGGCTCGATCGGGTCGATCAGGCCACGCGCAGCTGACTCAATCCCCTTGCCCCCGCGATCACGTGCAACTAATCCGTCGTTTGGGCCATGATGGCACCGTAAAATGCACAGGGAGAGCACGATGAAATGGGCCTTGATGCTCGCGTTGATGATCGGCGCGTGGGGCTGTGACGACGGGGACGGCGGCGGCAGCGACGCCAGCATGGGCGGCGAAGGCGGCGCAGGTGAAGGCGGCATGGGCGGCGGAGATGCGCGACGCGTCCCCTATGAAGGCGATATGCCCGCGCTGCCTGCCAACACCGTGATCGAGCTGGCGGACCACTTTCCGCTGGTCGAAGGCGGCGTGTGGCGCTACCGCAAGAAGGCAGACGATCCGTTCAACCCCGGTGAGGTCGAGCAGGGCGGCGAGTCGACCATCGAGTCGACCTTGGAGCTCGACGACGGCAAGCAGGAGATCGTCCGCCGCACTGTCACCATCATCGACCTCGACATCGAGGGCGAGATGACCCGCGTGCGTCAGGTGATCGACGAGACCTTCGTGCGCACCCCCGCGTTCCAGCAGGTCGGCCCGCGCATCGAATACAAGATGCTGCGCATCGAGGAGCGCGTGGTCGAAGATCAGGCCTTCGTGCGGGTGCTCAATCGCGAGTATTTGCCGCCGTACGTCTTCATCGAAGACACCTGGAAGGTCGGCCTGATCCAGACCAACATCCAGGTCAACGACATCCGGCTGATTCAGACGCTGCAGCGCGCGGGTGAAGAAGAGCCGACCGAGACCCAGGGCCTCGTGACCGTGCGCGTCGATGTCGATCCGGTGGGTGAAGGCAGGGGCAGCATCGAGCCGCTCGAAGGCCAGTACCGCGAAGATCTGCGCGAGATCCTCGTCTACGACGACTTCCAGGGCGCGATTCAGCGGCGGTACTGGGTGCAGCCCGGCGTCGGGCAGGTCAAGTGGCAGTTCGCGGCCACGAACAACATCCAGTTCACGCTCACTGAGAGCAACGTCGAGGATGACGCGCCGCCCGAAGAGTAGTTTTCTTCAAAGTCGCGGTGCTCGCCTTCGGCTCCGCTCCGGGACTCTCTTCTGGGAAGATTCGGGCCTCTCCGCTCCCCGACTCCCCGACTCTCAGCGTCCCAGGACTCTCCGCTCCGGGACTCTCCACTCCCCGACTCTCAGCGTCCCAGGACTCTTCTGCGAAGCTTCGGGGCGACTCAACGACGGCGGCGCGGCGCCTCTTCGACGAGCAACGAGTACTCCACGGTGCCGTTGAGCGGCGACGAGAAGACGTAGACGCCGCGCTTGAGATCCACTGTATATTCAGCGATCTGGCCACGCTTGAGGGCGCCACCTTCGGCCTTGGGCAGCCCGCGATCGTGGGCGCCCTTGAGCGCGAAGTCGATGGTCCACGGCACGCTCTTATTGGTCACCCGGAAGACGTAGGTGCCCTCGACGAGGCGCATCTGCTTGAACGTGCGCGCGGCCAGCGACGCTCGATTCAACCGAATGCAGCGGGCCGCGTCCTTGGCGGCCAAGGGCACCGACTCGACCTCGGCTGCGGGGATCATGCACGGCGCCAGGTCGATCTTTACGACCGCAATGCCCTGCGCGTTCTTGGTCAGCTTGGGCGTCCACGCCGTCTGCGGCGCCATCAGCCCAGCGACCAGCAGCAGACCGATCACTGGGGCGCACCGCTGTGATCGTGGCGGGGCAGCTTGAGGCCGTCGGTCGCCTTGGGCTTGATGTTGATGCGCTTTGTGGGCGCCAACGCGCCGCGCAGAAGCGGGTTGCTGGCCTTGCCGTGCAGGGCGGCGCGGGCGTCGATGGCCCGCTGACCGGGCATGCTCGCCAGCGATCGCGCGCAGGCCTCCTTGAGCGGAAGATCGGCGCCCGCGCTGTTGAAGACCGAGACCACGAGGTCGAGGTAGCGGTCTTGGTAGACCTCGCCGAGCACCCGCACGGCCTTGCGCCGCAGCAGGCTTGATACGCCCGGCATTTCGGCGAGCATCGCCAGCGAGATGCCCGCCGTGTCGCTGGGGCTGTACACCAAGGCCGAGATGGCCCGCGCCCGAATGTGCAGCGGTTGCGCGGTGTCAGCGGCCAGATCAAGCAACGCCCGCTCGAGATGAGGCCCGACCCGCTTGAAGTAGGCCGCGCTGGGCACGAACTCATAGCCGTTGAACCACTGCGTCAGCGTGGTCTTGGCCGCCGAGACTGACGGCGCTTGGGCGCCAGCAACAGCGGGCATGAGCGCGAGAATAAGAACAGTCCGAATGACGGTAGTGAGGAGTCGCATCATGTCGCCTTTCTATTTGACCGCAGGGTTGCGCAGGACCACGAAGCCCTGGTCGCTGGTGACGTCACGCGCGTTGTCGCCCGCGGCCCAGAACATCAAGTTCTCGGCCCCCGAGCCGCTGCACTCGCTGTAGCCCACGACGCCGTCGCGGTTGCCATCAGAGGTGCACTGGGGGGTGTCGGGCAGCGGATCAAACGCGGTGCCCTCGGCCTCGGTCGTGTGGAACAGGCCCAGGTAGTGGCCGCCCTCATGCGCCATGGTCTGCGCGAGCTGCTTGGGCTTGCGGCGGAAGCCCGCCATCGTCACCGCGACGCCGCTGTGGGTGGTGCCCTGCAGGCCGGGCGGGCCGGGGATGCCGCCGGACACGCCCAGGATGATGTAGCCAGCGCGGCCGCCGACGATCTCCTGCGTCAAGAAGAAGTTGAGGGTGCGATCGCCGTTGCAGCCGAGCGCCTCAGCTTGGCCAGACAACGCAAACATCTGATTGAGCTCTGAGTTCGCGCCTTCGACGCTGTCGATGACGGCGTAGCGATCGCGATCGCCGCTGGCGAGGTCGCAGTAGTTGACGCTGCCCAGCTCGATGCCACGCTGGGCATACAGGGCGCGCATCTCGGTCACTGCAGCCTGGAAGTCAGGATCATTCTGCGCGCCGTTGGCGTCGAGGTCGCTGAGGTTCGCGAAGAAGAAGTTCACGTCGAGCTCGCCGGTCTGCGGCTCGCCGTCGGCCACCTTGACGATGGCGCGCAGGTCGATGTTCCGGGTGCCACCCTCTTTGATCAGGTTGAAGATGTAGCGACCAGGGATCGGCGCTGAGCGCGGGCTGGAGGGCACCATCTGCGTGATCGTGCCGGTGCTCGGGAAGAAGCGCACTTCACTGCCGAAGGGGTCTTGGAAGTCGTAGATGGTGCGCCCGTTGGGATCGACCATGCGGCCGATGATCATCAGGTCACTGCCGGCGTCCTCGCCGATGATCGAGAAGCCCAGCGTGCCCGCGGGGATGTCCACGCTGACGTCATCGCTGAGCTGGCCGCCGACCGAGACGCTGCCGAGCTGAATCTCTTGCACGGTGGCGCCACTCGCCCCGGGCTCGACGCACTGGCCCGAGCTGCCGCAGCGCAAATCGCCGGCGCATTCGGCGTCGGCCTCGCACGGCGGAGTGCACACCCCGCCGCCGCAGATGTAGCCGGTGCGGCAATCGAGATCGCCCACGCAATTGGCGAGGCACTTCTGGCCGTCGGGTGTCGCGCCACAGGTCGTGCCGTCGTCGCAGCCTCCGGCGCAGTCGGCCGAGCACAGGCCCTTGGGGTAGCGCGCGCCAGACAGGCACTGACCGCTCTGGCAGTCGCCAGCGGCCGAGCAGAACTGGCCGATCGGGTTGGGATCACCGGCGCCCTCTTGGCAGTCGCCCGAGGCGACGTCGCAATGCGAACCGTCGCCGCATTCGGCGTTGCTCTGGCAGCGTGGCACGCAGATTTTAACGGCCTGATCGTCGCCGTTGCTGTCGGCGCGCACGCCCACCTGGCGGCATTTGTAGCCCTCGCCATCGCGGCAATCGCTGTCGGCGTTGCAGCCGCTCAGGCAGATCGCCTCGCCTTCCAAGGTGCTGCACTCGCTGCCGTCTTCGCATTCGGCGAACTGGTTGCCGCAGCGCGCGGAGCAATAGCCGCCGCGGAAGACGTCGTTGATGAGGCACAGCCCGCCGTTGCATTGCGCGTTGTCCGCACAGCTCTCGCCGGTGCGCTTCTCGCCGCGGGCGATACAGTTGCCGCTGTTGGTGTCGCAGCGCTGACCGCCGCCACAGTCGCCGTCGCTCTCACACTTGGGCACGCAGACGCCGACCTCGCGGCCGTCCAGGTTGACCACGTCGGCGCGGGCCGAGCAGCGGTAGTCGTCGCGGCAATCGCCGGTTGCGTTCTCGGTCAGGCAGCCATCCAAGCAGAAGAAGGCCTGATCGCCGAGCTGCTCGCAGAGCGATTGCTCATCGCAATCGAACGCCCCGCCCGCGCACTCGGCCGAGCAGTAGCCCGCCGGCATCTTGAGGCAGACGGGCCCACTTGGGACCTCGGTGCAGTCTCCGGCGGCTTCGCAGGCCGACCCGATCTCGCCGGCCCCGGCCTGCCCTTCAGTGATGTTCTTGCACCCCGTCAGCGCGCAGAGGCCTGCGCCAAAGAGGATCAATTGCCAGCGATGCCGCATGTGGATCTCCAATCTCGATCAAGCGCTCTGAGAATACACGAGCGCGCGACGGGATGCCTGTGCGGCTATTTGAAAGGGACTTCGATCTTTGCAGGCACGCGGATGCCGTGTTGCAGCACCTGGCCCTGGGCATCGATGTGCAGGACGTGCACGCGACCGCGCAGATCGAGCTTGAGGATGAAGTGATCGATGCCGGGCCCCTGGCGCCGGTCCCCCTCAATGATGCGCCCCCCCGCGACGGCCTCCATCGCGGCGCGACGCGCGGGCTCGGGCACGCTGGGCATCGGGCGCTCGACGTATACGAGGCTGCCGTCTACCCGCGCGGCGATCTCGCCCTTGCGGCCGTCCTCGAGCGCGTACTCGACCTCGAAGACCTGGGTGCCGTCCGCATACCACTCCGTCTCGTAGTAGACGATCTTACGGCCGGGGAAGCGCGACGCACCCAGAGTTCGGACGGCCGCCGGGATGGCCTCAGCGTCGAGGTGGTAGATCGACAAGCCACGGATGCCCCCGCCCGGCTCCAGGTAGACGCGCACCTCGCGGGTGGTCGGTGTATCAGCCACAGTCTGGCCGAACCCGGGCGTGACGGACCCCAGCAGCGGGCCCCCACAGGCGGGCAAGACGAAGAGGAGCGCGAGAAGAAGCAGGCGCATGGCAGGCCTTTCGGGACAGTCGTAATGATGCAGCCTGCGTAGAATCCCCGCTGACCCGGGTCAAGTGCACTGCGTACTCTGACCCATGCAATTGTTCTGCATCGTCCTGGCCTGCAGCGTGTTGGCCGGTCTATTGGGGGGGGCCTCTGTTGCCCAAGCGTCCCCGCCGCCCGACACCGATGCAGACATGCAAGTGCGCGGTCAGAGCCCCGACGCGCGCCTGGCCCGCGATCGATCCGTGACCACCACCACCCGCAAAGACCTCGACGCGCAGCAGCCCCGCTCGACCCCGGACGCCCTGCGGTTCACTGAGGGGGTGTACGTGCAGCAGACCGGGCACGGCCAGGCGTCGCCCTACATTCGGGGACGCACCGGGCAGAGCACGCTGCTGATGTTCGACGGTCTGCGCATCAATCACGCGCTGTTTCGCCAAGGGCCCAACCAGTACCTGTTCACCGTCGACGCGCAAACCATTGATCATATTGATGTTGTTCGGGGCAGCGCCAGCGTCGAGTTGGGGGCCGATGCGCTCTCGGGCGCGGTCTTGATCACGCCGCTCGATCCCGCGATCGACCCAACGCTGGACGGGTTCACGGCCCGCGGTCGGGTGCGCGTGCAGCACGCCACGCAGGATAGGATGTTCGGCGGACGCGGTGAGTTGGATCTGCAACTCGGCCCGCAAACAGGTCTGCTCGTTGGGCTGGGCGGCCGAACGGTGGATCGCCTCGAGTCAGGCGGCCCAATCGGTCATCTTTTGGGCGATCACGAGACCGATCTGCCCCTGTTCGAGAAGCAGGTGCCGACCTTTACGGCCGACGGGCGGACCATGCTGGGCACCGGGTTCGACGAGTGGACGGCCGACGCGCGTCTGGTCCATCGGCTCACGGGCGACGATCATATTACCGCCGCGGCCTACCTGTATCGGCAGAGCGACGCCCCTCGCACCGACCAGTGTCCGCCGCCTGAGGCCAACCTGAGCGAGTGCCTGATCTACGACCATCAAGACCGCACGCAGATCTACAGTCGGGCGGCGCTCTCGCCCCATTGGGCCGCGCTGGATCGTCTCGACATCAGCGCGGGCTTTCAGCGGCAGTCCGAGCAGCGCACGCTCGATCGCAGCGAGACGCTGGGCAGCCGATCCGGAGGCAGCGACGCGATCGACATCTGGAGCCTGCGCGCCGCGGGCAGCATTACCCCGTTGGCGCTCAGCGATCGGTGGCGCGCTCGGCTGGCCTACGGGATCGACGGCAGCTTTGAGACCGTCGCCTCGTCGGCCTACATCGAGCTGGTGCGCATCGACGTGCGGCGCCCCCGCGATCGCGGGCAGTACGTCGACGGCAGCCGATTTGCCCAGGGCGGGCTCTACTTGGCGCCGCGCCTCGAATGGAGTGATTGGCTCAGCTTGAGGACCGGCCTGCGGGTGGCGGGCGCGCAAGCCAAGGTGCCCACCGATGCCGACAGCGATACGCGCGGCGTCAACACCACCTGGTCGACGGTCATCGGCAACATCGGGCTCGAGGTCGTGCCCCACCCTGCGTTGACGCTCATCGCGAACGTCGAGCAAGGCTTTCGGCCACCCAACCTCGACGACCTGTCTGCGCGTCAACCCACCGGCCGAGGGTTCCAGCTTGAGAACCCCGCGCTGACCCCAGAAGCGGCGACCACATATGAGGCCGGCATCAAAGCGGGCCGGGGTCGATTCACTGCCGAGATTTGGGGATTTTACAGTCAGATCGACGACTTGCTAGAGCGACGTATCGCGGATTGCCCGCCGGCCGAGCGAGAATGTCGGGCCGCTCGGGTTGCCGTTCAGCTGGTGAACTTGACGGGGATCTCAGAGATCATCGGCACCGAAGCCAGCCTCCGCATGCGCCCGATCCACGGCGTCAGCGCCCGCGCAGGCGTCGCGTGGACGCGGGGGCGCAGCGACAGCCCCGTCGCCAACCGGCCGGGCCGGATTGCCATCTCGCGCATCCCACCGGTCAACGGCACCGCCGAGGTCAAGTGGAGCGGTCGCGACGGGCTGTATCTGGGTGGTGCGCTCCGCTGGGCTCTGGCGCAGCGTGATTTGTCGGTGGCTGACGAGGCCGACGCGCGGATCCCGTTCGGGGGGACGCCCGGGTACGCGGTGCTCGACGCGCGGCTGGGGGTACAGCACCGTCGGTTCTCATTCGCGTTGGTCTTGGAAAATCTGGTCGACGCGCCGTATCGAGTGCACGGCTCCGCGATCAATGGCCCAGGGCGTGGCGCGACGTTGAGCGCGCAAGCCCGGTTCTAGCGTCAGCGCGGCGGAGAGTAGCGGTTGACCGCGGTTTGGCTGTGATGAATGCGGCTCAGCTGCCGCCCGTGGCTGATGGCGCCCGAATACGCGTCGCGCAGGCTCAGGTTGAGGCGAAAGCCAGGGCTGTGCTGGTTGAGATAGATTCGAATTCGGTTGTTCATGACCTGGACGCCCCAGGTGACCGACTGTGCCGCGATCG
>JBNMOZ010000240.1:0-8444 GCA_051276005.1 Bradymonadia bacterium
TTGTCGTTGCCGTCGTTGACGCCGTCATTGTCGTCGTCGGGGTCGCAGGCATCGCCCAGGCCGTCACCATCGGTGTCGCGCTGGTCGGGGTTGCGGACGAACTGGCAGTTGTCGTTGCCGTCGACCACGCCGTCGTTGTCGTCGTCGTTGTCGCAGGCGTCGCCCTGGCCGTCGTTGTCGTTGTCGGCCTGGTTGGCGTTGCCCACCAGCGGGCAGTTATCGGCGTCGTCGACCACGCCGTCATTGTCGTCGTCGTTGTCGCAGACGTCGCCCACGTCGTCGGCGTCGTTGTCGGCCTGGTTGGCGTTGACGATCAGCCGGCAGTTGTCATCGCCATCAGTGACGCCGTCGTTGTCATCATCATCGTCGCAGACATCGCCCAGACCATCGTCGTCGGTGTCGAGCTGGTTGGCGTTGACGATGGCCGGACAGTTGTCGCTGCCGTCGTCGACGCCGTCGTTGTCGGAGTCGACGTTGAGGACGCGGATGAGGAAATTGGTCGAGCCTTCTTGGTCAGCCGTGTCGGCGACCGTGAGCACGCAGTTGAAGGTCAAGCCGTCAGGCGGCGCGTCGAGCTCGCGCGCGTCGACCTGCAGCACGCTGCCGTCGCCGAGCGCCTGCACGGGGATGCCTGCGTCGCAGTTCCAGGCGTAGCCGGCGATGGGTCCCTCAGCATCACTGCTGGTAGAGCCATCAACGACGCCCGTCTGGCCCTCGTCGATGCGCAGCTCTTGCGGGTCAACCCGCGCAACGGGCGGCTCGTCACAGGTGATGTCGACGTCTGCGAACGCGACGTGGGTCTCGCCCAACGTGTCGGTGACGCGCAGCGCGATGCGCCGCACGATGCCGCACTCGCCGCCGAAGCGAGCGGTCGCATCCACGCCGCCCGCGACGAACTGCACGAGACCGTTGCTGTCGTCGAAGTCCCACTCGTAGAGCACGATGCGGTCGTTGAGCGGCGCGCCCGCGTTGGGATCTGTTGACGTGGCGCCGCTGACGGCCAGGTCGGTGTTGAGGCCCACGGCCAGGGGGCGCGGGGTGATGCGGGCGACCGGAGCCACGTTGCCCGTATCGACCACGATCTGCACGTTTGCGGAGTTGCTCAGCGGCGGGTTCTGGCCATCGGTGACCCGAAGCGTCGCGGTGTACGTGCGCGGCGTCTCATCGATCGCCGGGTTGTAGCGGAAGGTCGGCTGGGCGTTGGGGTCATTCGTGTTGAAGTCGAACTCACCGTCGTCGTCGAAGTCCCACTCGTAGAGCACGATCTCTTCATCGGCGCTGAGGTGGAAGCTGCCGGAGTGATCAAAGACCACCTCCTGGTTGATCGCCGCCTGATTGGGGTTGGCGACGCCCACCGCCTTGGGCGCCTGCGCGAACAGGCTCGGCGCGAGCATCAGAAGGTGCCATTGCGTCGCCAGGCCGTCCATGTTCGGGCTGTAGTTTCGCGAGTAGAACGAGCCGTTGGCGTTCTGGCGCGAGACCGAGATTTGGGCCACGCCGACGACCGGATCATTGTACCAATCCAGGTTGGTGCCGTTGCTGCGCCGGACGATATCGACGGGCGGAACAGCCAGCCGGAACGCCTTGACACCCGCGAAGAGCGCGTACGTGTACCCCAGCATCAGCGAGCTACCGGGGTTCTCGTTGCCGCCCCAGTTGTCGGCGACCCAGACGGCCGCGTCGTCGAAACGAGCGTCGCCGGGGTTGACCCCATCCATGACCAGCTGAACCATGCCCGAGGGCGTCGTCGCAGCGCAGCCCCAGATGCAGCCATTCTCCGCCGAGTACCCATAAGCAGACCCGACCTTCATCTGGGCCTGCGCGAAGATATTCTCGGTCTTGACGAACTGCGGAATCGTCAGGCCCCACTCGCGCTCGGCGGGGATCATGCCGATGGCCGCCCACTGCGACGAGGAGTTGTCGGAGTGCGAGTTGGCGTTGAGGGTGTAGTGCCAGCTGCCGCGTCGATTGTCCCCGACGGCCGGGTCCATCTGGCCCCAGGCGTACGCATCGAGCATGTCGTTGACGACGTCGCGGTAGGTGTACTGACCCCCGTCGATCTGGGCGGCAGCAAAGTCGCCCGTGGTCACGTCAGCGTCGGGCCTGCCGGACGCGACGATCGCGTCCATGAGCGCGCCCGGCTGATAGATGTTCTGCCCGCCAGTGTTGGTGATGCCCAGCCCGTTGCCGTTTGTGTCTGGGTTGCCGAGGGTCTGCTGACCAATATTGACGCTCGACAGGTGGGTGAAGACCACCCGCAAGCATGCCCGCGACGTATCGACATAAGGGTCGGTGAGGCGGTCGATCGTCTCGGTGTGGCCATGTGCGAAGAACGCGTTGCACGCGCTCGCATGGGCCGTCTGCTGGCTACCATAGGCGGCGCCGCCGTTGGCACTAACGAGGCCAGCTGCGCTCTGGCTCGCGTGCAGATACGCCAGACCCTTCTCGATGGCGATGTTGACCCGCGCCTCGAGGTTGTTCTGACGAATGACCATCGGATAATCGGCCGACGAGCATCGATTCTGGGCATCGCAGAGCGTCAGACGCGCCGTAAAGGGCGTGCCCACCGCACCGTTATAGGTGTGGCTGACGTTAATGATCCGCCCATTACCGACATTACCGGCCGCGTTCGCCGTGCCATCACCGAACGCCCACGTATAGGTCGTCGCGATGCGCGCCCCACCCTCTTGCGCCGGCACTTCGGCGCCGCGCAGGGTCATGGCCTGCCCGCTGATGATGTCGTGGGGCACCTGTGGCTGCGACGCGACCCAGGGCACGGTCGCCGTGATCGGCTGCGCCTGCGCCAAGCCCGCGGACAGCAACACCAAGGCCATCGCGCTGGGCATTTGCCACAACCCAGCCCGGCGATTCGAGCGGTCGGTTCGTAGTCTGCTCATATGGTGTGCCCCTTGGCGTGCTCTTATCGGCCGGTCTCGAAGAACGGCACGGGCTGAATGTTACATCGTAAATATACAGACAGAACGGTATCCGAATTGGTCGCGTCGGATGAAGTGATTTCAGCGAAACCCCACAAACATAAAGCGAAGGCACGCGCAGACGCCAAAACCGCAGGCAAATCGAACGGTTGACCACAGCCCCGTTTTTTTTGTGGTCTGACCACCTCTCGTTCGCTTCGCGCCTCGGGCCGCCCGTAAGGGGGGTCAAGAGTGGGTCGCTAGAGCTTCGAGAGGGGGTGCAGCGCTTGTGCAGCCTGCATGCGTACGTCGATGTCGGGATCGTTGGCCGCGAGGTTCTTGACCTTGTCGAGCGCGGCTTTGATGCCCGCCTTCGCCGCAACGTTGAGCATGGCGGTGCGCACCGCCGCCGCAGGGTCACCGAGCAGCGCGACGACGCGCGGCGCTGATTGGGCGAAGCGGGCCTTGAGGGCCTCTGCGTCGGCGCCCTTCCACTGTCGAGCGGCATACTGTGCGGCCTTCATCGACAGTTGGTCGGCCGCCACGCCGCGCAACCGATCGCTGCTCGCCTTCTCGGCGTGCCCAAGAAGGGCATCGATGCTGTCGGGTGCGGTGCTCGAGCGCAGCGCGCGCAGCGCGTCAACCTGATCGTCGTATGTCTGGTCCACGGCCGCTGCTCCTTTGTTCGTCTTCTCTGACTCAATCGGCGGCACTTCTGGCCCCGACGAGCATGCAAGCAGCCCGGCGAGGACGCCCCACAGCCCACACTTAGGCGAAATCGATTTGAACGGCGTTCGCGTCATCGTCTGCGCTCCTTGTCCATCGACGCCAAGGCGCCCTGCAGGTCGGCGCTTATCACGAAGCTCTTCGCATCTTGCCGAGCCAGACCGCAGGCTTGCATGGTGCTCAAGAGCGCGTCAGTCAAGCCGCCTGCCCGCGTCAGCGCGGCGTCAGACAGCAACATCGCGCAGGACGCGATCGGCGGTGTCGCAGCGAACTGCACGCCATACTCGACCCGCTCAAACCAACGCGTCGCGCTGACCCACCGCGCCGCCTCGACTGTGATCGCGGTGGCGCCTGCGCGCGCGAGAGGCTGCCCAATCGGCAGGCGCGCCCACGACGCAACGGCCGTCTGCAATATGTGCGCAAACCATCGAGCCACCAGCCCAGCGGTGGCGTCGGTCAATTCAATGCGATCGGACTCAATGCTGCCCTGGCGACCGAGGGTCAACGCGAACAACTTCGCAGCCAACGGGCGCGCCGCGACCCCGCGCGAGATCGCCGCCGCGGTGAGCAGCGCATCGACCGTCTTGGGCACGACCATCAGATGCATCAATGCGGTGTGGATCTCGGGGCCGCCCGACAGCAGGGCGCGCAATGGCGCGATCGTCTCGCTTGCATCGAGGGCCGGTGTCGGGTCAACGCCCGGCGTCGAGTCGATCGCTCCCAGCGTGCATTGCTCGACGCTCGTCGACAGCCGAGCTGCCACATAGGCCGCGCGCCATTGACCCAAGGCGAGGCCCACGTCCATTGGAATGAACCACGCGCCGCGCTCGACGAAGGCCAGGCCGACCGCGGCGAGCCGTGCGAGATGAGGACGCAACTCGGGGCGACCGACAACCGCGGGATCGATGGGTCGCCCACCCAGGTCGAGCAATAAGAGCAACTCGATGACGGTCTCACCCGGCAGACGCTGCACCAAATCGGCGAGCATTTGCGGCGTCGTGATGGCGGCGAAGACACCGGTCAACAGCGCGGGGCGATCTGCTGCAGCGGAGCAACCGAGCCGCGCGGCGAGCGCGGCGAGGTCAGCGTCTGAGATCTGCCCGAGTCGCGCGCTGGCCAGCGGCGGCGAATCCTCGACGCGCGCCCCGATCTCAGCGCGCACCTGCCAGGGCACGCCCAGGCGACCATTCTCCAATGTAATGAGAAGCTTTGCATCGACCAACGACGCGAGAGCGGCGTCACTGGGCACGCCATCAGCGCCCGACCATGCGAGCGTCCGCAGCTGCGCTGGTGCAAGGCCAGTGAGCGGGGTGACATCGGGCCAGGTGTCGAGCCCTGAGGCGAGCGTCCAAGGTGGCTGGCTCAATCGGGCGACACAGACCAGTTGGCCGTCTGGCTGTAGCCCGAGGGCATCTCGGCCTTGAGGTCGATGTAGTAGTCGTATTCGTCGACGTAGCACGTGTTGTTATGCCAGTCGTGCGTCAGGTCCAGCGAGCACTTCAAGTAGAAGTCGTTGTTGCGAATCTGGTCTTCAGCCTTGGCCGCGAGCGGCCCCCTGCCGAAGTCGGCCGCGACCTTCGTGATCATCGCCTCGGGGTGCTCGACCGAGGTGAACACGACCGGCGTGTTCGACATTTCCTCGTCGACGTTCTCGCCGTCGCCGGACGGCAGCCGACGCTCCAACTCGGCGACGGCCCAATCGGCGTCCAGACCCATGCGCGCCCACTCGTACTTGCATTGATGCAGGAACAGATCGCGCCGCGCCAGGTTATCGCCCGGCTCGACGCCGGTCATCTCCTCGCGATTCGCGCCGTATGACGCCGCGTTCGTCTCTTTGTTACCGCCCTCTTCGTGGCCGGCGTGCTGGAGCACCCAGTCCTGCATCAGCGCGGTGTACAGGCCACGGTCGGCGGTGCTGACCGGCGTGTTGACGGCCTGGATGTCGCCGTCGACGGCCGTCTCGATCCGGTCTATTTCGGCCTTGGTCGTGGCCCCTTGCACCTCAGCGACCACCGAGTCGCGCTTCCTGCGCGTCTCGCCGACGGTCGTGTCGTACTGACCGTCGAACTCGTCGTTCTTCTCGTTGATCTGCGCGGCAGCCCTGCGCAGCTCCACATCGACAGTGGCCATGGCCGCGTCATTGGAGAGCATCGTCGCGATAGCACCCCAAATCAGCGACACCAGGAAGCCCACGACGGCGCCGACCACCGCGCCAGGCACTGAGAAGGTCGTGCCGCCGATGACGGCCCCGAGGGCCACGCCGCCCGCCAATGTGCCCGCCACTGTCGACACGATCGCGCCAATCGCGTTCAAGAATTGCCCAGCGGTCCATGACACGAAGTAGTTACCGCCGCACGCGCCGATGAATGCGGTCCAGTTGCGGCTGTTCCAGCGCGCCAGGTTCTTCGCGAAATCGTCCGTCTTGTCGTACCAGCCGTCAGAGCCCGTAACCTTGTTGACGACGCGCGCCTTGTCGGCCGTCAGATCGGGCGCGGCTTCGACCTCAGTGTCGGGGGTCGTCTCTTCGTCGCGCTGGACCGCGTCGCGCTGGACTGCGTCGCGATGGACTGCGTCGCGCTGCACTGCCTGCGTCGTCGACCCGCCGCCCGCCATCTCATCGAGGATGCCCTCGGCGCCCTGACCCGCGACGACCGCGTCGGCCACGCGGTCGGCGTGCTGCTCATACTGATCGCCCGCCTTGCCCACGCCGCCATAGAGCGACACGCCGCTGCGCTGCTGAACGACGTGCGCGGCCTCATGCGCGGTTGTGTGCAGGTCGGGCGAGGCGTCGCTGAACGCCACCTTGTTGCCCGTGGCGAAAGCCGAAGCGCCCATGGCGCTGCTCGCCTCGGCGGCAGCGCCGCCCGAGTACGCTTGCACGTTGCTGATGTCGTGACGCCCGAAGGCGGTTTGAACACTCTCGAAGTGGGGCAAGGTTGAGCCGCTGCCCTGGGTGCCATGGGACGCGGCGGCATGGACCGCGGCGTCATCGCCCCCGGCGCCGCGCATCTGCACCGCGGCGCCCGAGAGCTCCGCGCTCTGGCCCAGGGCCGACGGGCTCATTCCGGGTGTAAAGTCGCTCGCCCCGGCCGTCGCTGGCGCACGGTCCGTCTTGGTCGCGCTGTCTGCCATCAACGCCGTATTGGCTGACCCGCTCATGCAAACCCCTGCTGCTCATGGCTTCCCATCCACCAATTTCCTGGTTGCGTCGACTCAAGTCAAGCGCGGCGCCTGACCCGATCGGTTGCGCGTCCGACCCCGAATCCGGTATCGATGCCCCCTCTTGTCGTCTGTCGTGGAGATCGCATGCGCGCGTGGTCAAAGTCTGCCGCTGGGTTGTCGCTGTTCTTGGTGCTGCCCTTCATCGCGGCGTGCGGCGCCGAAATTGGCGATTCATGCGCCAACGACGCCGAGTGTGGCCAGGGCCGATCCTGCGATCGCGCCAGCCGCGGCGGGTATTGCACCGTCGCGCCCTGCGCGGCGAACACCTGCCCGGAGAGCTCGGTCTGTGTCGAGTTCGTCAACGAGCAGACCTATTGCATGGCGGCGTGCGACAGCAACGACGACTGCCGGACCGGCTACACCTGTGACGGTGAGTCGGGGGCGGTGCCGTTCTGCAAGCAGGCGGGCTGATGGTCCGCGCTGTCTTCGCTGTCCTGAGTTTGAGCATGCTGGTCGGTTGCGGCAGCTCCGAGCCCGGCGCTGACCCAGGCACCGACGCCCCAGAGACGACCCCATCGGCCGCATCGACGCCTTCAGAGGCCCCCTCCGCGGCGCCGTGCTCCACCGACCAAGACTGCGTCGGCGAGTGGTCGCCCTCGATGCGCGGGTGCGGCTCTCATGACCGCTGCGTTGAAGGCACCTGCGCCACGCCGCCGGCCATCACGGGCGAAGCGAACTCGCAGACCGCGCGCATCGTCTTCGAGGGCGCCCGCGAAGACGCCTTCCAGATCGAGCTGGCCGATGCCCCCTTCGAGACGACTCGCGGCCTGATGTGCCGCCGCTCGATGAAGCCCGATTGGGGCATGCTGTTCTTCATGCGCCAGACCCGCGCTCAGCGGTTCTGGATGTTCAACACGTTGATTGCATTGGATATGGTCTTCCTCGACGAAGACTGGACCGTGGTCGGCGTGGTGGCCGAGACCGTACCCCTCGACACCCAGGGGCGCGGCGTCGACACCCCGTCACGCTATGTCCTCGAGCTGGGCGCCGGCGTCGCGGCGAAGCATGACATCGTGGCGGGCCGCAAAGCGCGCTACTACACGCCCCAGGGCGATCAATGACCCCGCCGTCGGTCGTCGACCGTGGTCGATGACGCGCCTGCCCCGCTGACCCGCCGCCTCTCTCGGGCCAGGCCGCACATGCTCTGGGCAGGCATCCTGCTGACCACCGCGGTGGCGCTCTGCTTCGTCCCGCTCTTCAACCTGTTGGCCTTCGAGTTCGCCTTCGCGCTGGGCATCCCGGTGGCGCTGTGCGCGGGGCTCACCGGTGCGCGCGCCGAGGGGCGTACGGTGTGGCGTCGCTGGCTGTCGGCCATGCGCACCGCGGCCATCCTGGCGACGCTCCCGCTGATCCCGATCACGCTCAACGCCCTGCGGGTCCGCAACTGCGACTGGCTCGAGGGGTTGTTGTTCTATGCGCTGCTGCCGGGCTTGACGGTGATCATCGCCAGCGCCTGGGGTGTGCTCGCCGGGCGCCTGACGCGTCGCCGACGCCTGCTCTTCTGGGGCATGCTGGTGGGCTCGGTGGGCTGGGGCGTCGCCCGGTTCTGGCTCGATCCACCCGTCGACGCGTTCAACCCGT
>JBNMOZ010000241.1:0-8377 GCA_051276005.1 Bradymonadia bacterium
CCTTCAGCTGCGCCTTCAGCTGCGCCTTCAGCTGCGCCTTCAGCTGCCCCTTCAGCTGCCCCTTCAGCTGCCCCTTCAGCTGCCCCTTCAGCTGCCCCTTCAGCTGCCCCTTCAGCTGCCCCTTGAAGTCGGCGGGCCGGCGTGCGGGAATCGCTGCAATGCAGGCCCATGGCGCGACGCCTCTGCGTGATGACCGCGCCTTAAGATTCGGAGGACCCATGTTCGAGCTGCCCATCCGCCCCCGCCGCAACCGCAAGAGCGCCTGGGTGCGCAACGCCACGCGCGAGACCTGGCTGAGCGCCGATCACTTCATCTATCCGCTCTTCATCCACGACGGCGTGGGCTGCGTCGACATCGGCTCGATGCCGGGCTGCGCGCGCCTCGACGCCGACGGTCTGTTGCGCGAGGTCGAGGGCGCGCTGCAAGACGGTGTCTCGTCGATCGTGCTGTTCCCGGCCGAGGCCGAACACCTCAAGACGAGCCTGGGCGAGCACTCCTACCACCCCGAAGGCCTCATTCAGCGATCGATTCGGGCGCTCAAGGCGCGCTGGCCCGAGCTGACCATCGTCACCGACGTCGCCCTGGATCCCTATTCGAGCGACGGGCATGACGGCATCGTCAGCACCGACGGGCAGGTGCTCAACGACGAGACCGTCGAGGTCTTGTGCAAGCAAGCGCTGAGTCAGGCCGAAGCGGGCGCCGACATCATCGCCCCCAGCGACATGATGGACGGCCGCGTCGGCGCGATCCGGCACACCCTCGACGACTCAGGCTTCACCGACGTCTCGATCCTCAGCTACTCGGTCAAGTTCGCGTCGGCCTTCTATGGCCCGTTCCGCGACGCGCTCGCGTCGGCCCCGAAGTTCGGCGACAAGAAGACCTACCAGATGGATCCCGCGAACGCGCGCGAGGCGCTGCGCGAAGTCGAGCTCGATGAGGCCGAGGGCGCCGACATGCTCATGGTCAAGCCCGCCGGGCCCTTCCTCGACATCATCCGCCGGGTGCGAGAGGCCACACCGCTGCCCATCGCGGCGTATCAGGTGAGCGGAGAGTACGCGATGCTCAAGGCGGCGAGCGCCAACGGTTGGCTCGATGAGCGCAAGGTGGCGTTGGAGTCGCTGATGGGGATTCGCCGCGCGGGCGCCGACGTCATCTTGACGTACTACGCGCGCCAGGCTGCGCGCTGGCTGGCTGAGTAGACGCCTAAGGCCGGTCGTCGCTACTGATCACACTGCAGCGTGGCGGCGGGATCGGGGAACAATGGCTCGCGCTCCGTCACCAAGCGTACGCACTCGTCGACGCATTCATCAATGCCAGGAAACTGCCCGCCGCACATGAGCGGATCGCAGTACGCCTCGCAGATTGAGCCACACTTTTGGTCGTTGTAGATCGCCGCGTGCGGGCAGTGCGTCGGGGCGTCATCCTGCGCTGGAGATGAGGCGTGATACGCCCGGCACATCAATGAGTTGGCGCCCACCGAGCCGTCCCAGTCGTTGAACTGCCCCTGGGGGATAAGCGCGCAGCTCGCGAGGCAGGCCGCTTCGTCCGGGAACACCGCCACAGCGCCCTCGCAATGCGCCATGGCCTGGGCGCAATAGCCCTCGCAGGCCGTGCCGCATGTGCCGTCGCTCGCGATGCTCGCCGCGTTGCAGCCTGCTGCGGACGCGTCGGACAGCTGCGCGATTCGGCACTGCACACTGTCACCGCCCAGGCTCGTGCCGTCCTGCGGGAATGTGTCGCAGATCTGTTGGCACTGCTCGAAGGTCGAATACATGCCGCTGCAGTCGCGGCGCGCGAGGAAGCAGTACTCGTCGCACAGCTCAATGGGGCATTGCGTGCCGCCACCGATGCCCGCGCTCTCACACAGGTCCGAGTTGCCGCGCGCCGCGCGCAGCACGCTGAAGCGGCAATCGAGCGCCTTCGCCAGCGCATCGTCTGCGCCAAACTCCTGGCACCCAGCGCGACACGCCACCAGCGGATTGGCGCCCGTGGCCTGGTTGGGGCAGATGCGCACCAGCGCCGAACAATAGGTCTCGCAGCTGTCCTCGCAGGCTGGATTTTCGGCCGTATCAGCGAGATCGAAGTCGATGCATTCCTTGAGCTGGGGCGCGGTCAAACACCCCGTCAGGCAGAGCAGGGCGGCCGGCAGCCAGTGGGCTCGCGTTACCATCGCACCATCACTCCATTGCCCGTCATCTGCCAGCCGGTGGTGGCCGACTCGTCTTCGTCCATCGTCAACAGGATCACGCCGGTCAGCAGCGAGACGCCGCCGAAGCCGAAGGCCACCCACGACAGGGTCTCGTTGCGATCGAAGTCGTCGACGCGGCCGTCGCGGGCGCTGCCAGGCTGCATGCCCTCGGCATCGTCGCGCGCGCCGATGGCTGCGAAGGTCAGGGCCAGCCCACCGACCACTGCCAGAGCGCCACCGCCAGTGAGCACCCAGGGCAGCGGATCCGTCGGCGCGTCAGCCTCCATGCTGGGCATCGTCAGGCCACCCTCTCGCGTCAACGAAACCGTGACCGCGCGCGGTTCGCCCACCGCCACCTCGATCTCGCGCGTCTGGGACGTATAGCCCTCGAACTCGACCTGGACGGTGTATGTGCCGGGCTCGATCTCAGCTTTACGCAGCGGGCAGGCCGCCGGCTGGTCGATCAGGCCGGCGATCGTGATCATCGCGCCTTCTGGATCGCAGGAGATCGCGACGCCGCCGAAGACCTTGCGCTTGAGGGCCTTGACCGCCGCCTGCGCGCGGCTCTTGCGACCGCTCTGGTCGGGAAGGTTGAGGTAGCGCGCATAGGCTCCGAGGGCCTCTGCGGGCTTGCCCAGCTCTTCGAGGCAGCGCGCGATGTTGAAGCGAATCGGCGCCAGCGTAGGGTCGTTGGCCTTCTCCACGATGGGCTCGGCCTTACGCAGAGCGACCAGCGCGATCTGATATTCGCCCTTGCGGAAGGCCTGACTGGCTGCGTTGACGAAGACCTGTGCGTCGCCCAGGCTCGCCGCTGCGGCTGGACTGGCGCAGGCGATCACCGCGGCGGCCGCGAGCAAAGAGCGCATGATCAAAACTCCGGAACCGTGATCGTCGAGGGGCTGGTGGGCGGCACCGACGGGGTGCTCGCCGGCCGCTTGGGCGTGCTGACCGGACGCACCGGTCGGCGAGCACGCGGGGCACGCGATGGCGCTGCTGTTGCGGGCGCTGCCGTGGCTGGCGCTGCCGTGGCGGGCGCTGCCGTGGCGGGCGCTGCCGTGGCTGGCGCTGCCGTGGCGGGCGCTGCCGTGGCTGGCGCTGCCGTGGCTGGCGCTGTCGCGGGCGCAACACTCGGCGTCGACGCCGGCGCGTCGGTGCCCGTGTCACCATCACTGAGCATGAGCAATAGCCCCGTCGCGATGAGCGCCCCGACCACGATCGCCGGGATCATCCAGCTGCGCGCGGGCTGAGGCGCCACCTCGGCGGTCGTGGCGAGCTCGATAGACGCAGTGCGCCCGGCGGACTGCGCCAGGTTGACCGACGACGACACCTCGACGAAAGAGTTTGTGTAGCCCAAGCCGGGCATCGACTCGAGCAGCGCTTCGGCCATGCTCGTCGCCGACGTGAACCGCTGCTTCTTGTCTTTCGCCAGTGCCGTGAAGACGACCTCGACCAGCGCGGGCGGCAAATCGAGGCTGGCGTCGAGATCGGGCGGCTGCCGGGTCGCATGGGCGACCGCGGTCTCCAGCGATGTGCCGACAAACGGCGCCCGACCCGAGAGCATCTCGTAGAGCACTACGGCGAGCGAATACAGGTCGGCCCGAGCGTCGATCATGTCGCCGCGCGCCTGCTCGGGCGACATGTAGCGGGGGGTGCCCAGCATCGCGCCCGCTTGCGTCTCGACCGACGCCGCCTCGCCCTCGATACGCTCGAGCACCTTGGCGATGCCGAAGTCGAGGACCTTGACGGTCTCCTGCCCGAACTGGTCGGTCAGGATCATGATGTTGGCGGGCTTGATGTCGCGGTGGATCAACCCCCCGCGATGCGCCACCGCGAGAGCGCGCAGCACTTCGATAGACAAGCGGGTCGCGCGTTCGATGTCGAGACGGCCACCCGCGAGCACTACATCGAGGGGCACCCCGTCGACCAACTCGAACGCCGCGAAGAGCGCGTTGCCGTCTTCGCCATAGTCATACAGCGTGACGATCGTGGCGTCCTTGAGGGTCGCCACGATGCGTGCCTCGCGGAAGAACCGCGCCCGCGCCTGCTCACGATGCTGCAATTGCGGTCGAATCAGCTTGAGCGCGACATGGCGGCCGACGGGCTGCTGAATGGCACGATAGACGGCACCAAATCCACCGACACCAATGACATCGACGATGTCGAAGCGGTCGGCCACGCACTGGCCAAGCATGGGATCGTCAGCGTACTTCGAGAGGGCGCGCTCACCGAGCAGCAAATGCCCGTGCGCGGGGCAGCGGTCTCCGAAACCAAGGCCATCGAACTCTTCGCGACACTCGGGGCATATCGTACGCGGGGTGGGGATGACGAACCTTTCTGCAGACCGCGGCCATCATAAAGTCGCCGAGCGTCGATTGCACTGAGTCGGTAATCATTAATCTCAAATTAAGGGTGCGGCCCCGCGAGCCCGGCCCTACTCCAGCGCACCGATCAGGTTATTCGGGGCGCCCAGCTTGGCGCGGCGCCATTTCTTGGGGCGCGACAGCCACAGCGTGAGCGGATCGAGCGCAGCCAGGGTCAAGACCGTCTTCTTGCCGTACTCGTCGCTGTTCTCGGCGATATCGTTGGCCACGTCGTACACCTTGATCGACGACTCGCTGCGCATGATCACCTTGGCGGGGCCGACGGCGAGCGTGTAGGCGTCGCGGCCATTCATCGCCATGACGGCCTGCGGGTAGGGGTTGGTGGCGCCGACGAACGGCAGCAGGCTGCGGCCCTGCACGTCGTTGGGCACGGTCTGACCGAGCAGGCTCATCAGGGTGGGCAGCAGATCGACGCCATCGGCGCCGGCGGTGCTGCGACCGGCCGGGAACGACTTGGGATAGCGAATGACCAACGGCACCCGGACCAGCTCCTGGTGCAGGTTATGGCCGTGGCCGCAGCCGCCGTGCTCCCAGAACTCATCGCCATGATCGGCGCTGATGATGATCATCGTCTCGTCGTAGATGCCCTCGGCCTTGAGGTGCGCGACCAGATTACCGAAGTGCTTGTCGTTGAAGGCGATCTCGTTCTCGTACAGGGCCTCGATGCGCTTGCGCTCCCGCGCCTTGGGCGGCTTCTTCTTGCCCTTGAGGCGCCCCAACTCACCGCCACTGATGTACTTCTTGTAGCTGCCGCCGTAGCCCTTACCGTCGTAGGTCTCGATGAACTCTTTGTGGGCGCGGTAGGTCACATGCGGATCGCTGGTGCCCAGGTACAAGTAGAACGGCTTGTCCTTGTTCTTGGTGATCCAGGGCTTGGCCTTCTTGACCACGGCGATGGCGTTATGCGCCTTGCCCTCGCGGATGAAGTTCACGAACTTCTCAAAGCCCTGGTTGTAGTTCCACTTGTCACTGACGTAGCCGTTGCTCACGAAGCCTGCGGTGCGATAGCCGGCCGTCTTGAAGGCCTCGGCGATGGTCGTGTGGGTCATCGAGAGCTTGGCCTTGTGGTTGTAGACCTTGTGCAGCAGCGGGTAGGTGCCGGTGAACAGGCTGGCGTGGCTGGCCTTGGACTCGGTGCCCTCGACATAGAAGGGGTCGAAGACCACGCCGTCTTTGACCACCGCGTCGAGGTTGGGGGTCTTGACCTTCTTGCGGCCGTTGGCGTTCTTCTGCGGGTAGAAGCCCAGCTTGTCGGCGCGCAGCGTGTCGATGAGCCAGAAGACCACGTACTTGGGGGTGCTGGCCTTGGCGGTGCCTGCCTTGCCGCCGACGATCTTGCCGGTGAACTTCACGTTGCCACCCTTGCCGCGCAGCATCAGGCGCACGGCCTTGCCGGCGTAGGTGCTCAGATCCACCTTGAGCGACGCGCCGCTGCCCAGGTTCGATGGCGCGCTGCCGTCTGTTTGCACCCACACCTCGGCCTGGCCGCCTATCGCGGTGCCGGTCAGCGTCGATCCGGTCGTGGGGGTGATGTAGTAGTCGAGGCCCGCGCCGTCGGGCAGCACGATGGCCTTGCCCTCGGTGCTCGCGATGGCGTCGGTGATGGCCTTCGCCTCGATCGGCGGCTTGGGCGCGCTCGCGTCGACGATACGCACGAACCGAATCGCCGAGGCGGTCTTCATCCCGCCCACATCGACGGACCGGTTGTAATGCAGTCGCACCTTGTTGATGCCCTGCTTCATCTTGCCGGCGTCGACCTCCATTCGGACGACCTGCCAGACACCCGACTTGAGCGCCGGGCTCGCGATCTTGTCGCCGTTGAGGAACGCGTCCATCCTCGGCGACTTGTGCGCGGGTCGCACCATCGCCTCGATGGCGACCTTCTTGCCCTTGAGCTCAGGTCCGACGGGCAACCACATATTGGCCTGAATGCCCGGGTGATACGCGGCCGGGTGGCCGTCGACGTTCGGGTTGGACTTCCAATTATTGCGGATGTCGCGGGTGTACTTGATGAAGCCCGGGCTGGCCGCGTCGGCGACGACGCCTGAACGATACACGTGCGCGAGGGGCGCGTTGAGCGTCAGGTCGTATTCGAGCGGGTTGCCCGCCCACGCCGCCGTGGTGGTGGCGGCCGCGCACAGGCCGACCAAGAGGAGGAAGCTGAGCTTTCGCATAGGACCTTCTATTCAGGTGCCCGCCGGGAGCGGCAAGCGGTCGATGGCGGTGTCGCGATCGATTGGATGATCGGAGCCGAGGAGCAGGACCGACACGGTCGCTCCGGTCGGGGCAGACGCGGCGCCGATGGGGATCTGCACCAGTGCATCTACCCCACCGATACTGCTCAACGCTCCGCTGGATTGGTTGGTTCGAGGATGCACGCGAAGCTGGCCGTCGACGCGGCGCACCGTGGCGCGCGCCCAGGTCTCACGCCCGCCGCCTTTGGGCGCGGGCGCGTCGAGGATCGCAGGGCGGAGTCGGCGCAGCACATGGGTGTGGCCCTGCATGGCCAACAACGCCGGCCGGACCAGCAGCTCGAAGGTGACGAGCGCCGAGCCGGGGTTGCCCGGCAGACCGAAGATCGCGGTTGCGCCGGCCATGCCAAAAGCGAAGGGCTTGCCCGGCTTGACGGCGACCTTCCAGAAGCCAAAGCCGTCGCCACAGGCCCCGCGAATCGCAGCCAGCATGAAGTCGTAGTCGCCGACGCTCATGCCGCCCGCCGAGATGACCACGTCGGCGCTGGACACGGCGGCGTCGACAGCCGCGCGGATAACCGCGGCATCATCGGGCAAGATCGGCACGACCCGCGGCACGCCGCCGGCGGCCCGCACTGCGGCGGCCAGCGCGATCGCGTTGCTCGCCACGACCTGCCCCCGCGTTGGGGCGCCGGCGTCGACCGGGATCAGCTCGTCGCCGGCGCTGAGGATCGCCACCGTCGGCGCCCCCACCACGTCGATGCGGCTGCGCCCGAGCGCGCCCAATAAGGCCACATCGCCCACCTGCAGCAGGCGCCCCGCGGTCAAAATCGCGGCGCCCACCGCGACGTCGCTGCCGGCCAGGCGCACATTGCGACCCCGGTCAGTCGACTCGGTAAAGGTCACCGCGTCGCCCACGCGCTGGGTGTTCTCCTGCATCACGACGGTGTCGGCCCCCGGCGGGAGCGGCGCGCCGGTGAAGATGCGCATCGCCGCGTGTTGAGGCAGCGCGGCGTCGCCCGAGGCACCGGCAGCGAGCTCGCCCACGACAGGCAGCGTCGCGCCCTCGAGCGCCTCTTCCGCGCGCACCGCGTAGCCGTCCATGGCGGAGTTGTCGAAGCCCGGCAGCGCGCGTTGCGCCCGGATCGATTCGGCGAGCACCCGCCCAACGGCGTCTTCGAGCGCGATCCGCACGGTCGACAACGATCGCGTTTGCGCCAAAATGTGAGCCCGCGCGTCGGCAAGAGACAGCATGCTCATGGGATGTAGAGTACCTGGCCAGCCACCAACCGCACGTTGCGCGGCAGGCCGTTGTGGTTGCGCAGCGTGTAGGGTGTGATGCCGTAGACGCCGGCGACCTTGCCCAGCGTGTCACCGCGTTGGACGGTGTAGCGGCGTCCGGATCGGCGCACCGGTCGGCGGGCCTTGGGCTTCGTCTTGGCCTTGGGCTTCGTCTTGGCCTTGGGCTTCGTCTTGGCCTTGGGCTTCGCCTTGGCCTTGGGCTTAGGCCGAACCTTGGGCTTAGGCTTAGCCTTGGGCTTGGGCTTGGGCTTGACCTTGGGGCTGCGCCGCGCCTTGGCCGCCGCGCGGGCGGCTGTGCGAGACTTCGAGCGCTT
>JBNMOZ010000242.1:0-8369 GCA_051276005.1 Bradymonadia bacterium
CTGCGGCTTGGGCCTGGGCTTGGGCTGCGGCTTGGGCTGCGGCTTGGGCTGCGGCTTGGGCTGCGGCTTGGGCTGCGGCTTGGGCTTGGAGGCCGGCGCCTTCGACTTGGGCGCTGCCGGCTTCGATTCGGTGATGCGGATCATCGTCGGCGCGCGCGGCTCGGGCGTCGCCTTGATCGCGACCAAGACCGCGATGACCACGACATGCGCCCCCAGCGAGAGCGCGATAGTCCGCGGGTTCACGGCGTCCCGACCTCAACGTTGATGGCGAACTGCGTCACGCCGGCCGCCTTGGCGTGATCGATCAGGGTCACGACCTTGCCGTGGGGCACGGCCTTGTCGGCGCTGATCACCAAGCTGGTGTTGGGGTCGGCCTTGATGCGCTCGACCAGCGCCGCGCTCACCTGTTCGAGCGTGACCACCGCGTCATCGAGCATCAGCGTGCCGTCGGTCTTCAGGATCAGCCGCAGGGGCTTCTTCGCCGGGCCGTCGCTCTGGCTCGCCTTGGGCAGCTGCACCTTGATGGTCTGCGCCACGACATAGGTCGAGCTGACCATCAGCACCACCAGCAGCACCAAGACCACGTCGACGAGGGGCGTCACGTTGATGCCCGTGATGGTGCCGCCGACGCCGCCGCGGCCGATGCCGTCGAGCCCGCCCCCCATGCCGCCGTCGCTTGAACCGGTGCCAGCCATCAGTTCGCCTCCGACTCGCTAGATGTTGCGCGGTCGTGATGCGCCACGCGCTCCAGCTGCGCCATGAGCAAGTGCCCGACGCGTGCGATGTTCTCTTCGACGCGCAACGCCTTGCCCTGCAACGCGTTATGAGCCGCGACCGCGGGCAGCGCGACCAGGATGCCCACCGCCGTCGCGACCAGCGCCTCGCCGATGCCCGACATCACGTTGTCCATCGACCCCAGCGCGTCTACGCCCATCTGCTGAAACGCCGTGATCACGCCCAGCACGGTGCCAAACAGCCCGATGAACGGCGCGTTGTTGCCCAGCGTGCCCAAGAAGTTGAGCCCGCCGTACAGCGCCTTGCGGTGGGATCGCACGCTGGCCTGCATGGCCTGGCCAAGCGCCGCCGGGCCCGCGTCGTACCAGGGCAGCACGTCGACGATCACCTGGGCCTCGATGCTGCGCCTGGCGCTGACCAACGCATATGCGCTGTCCAGATCGCCCTGCGCCGTGAGCGCCAGCAGATCGCCAGTCAGGGCGTCGAGGTCTTCACGGCGGCGCATGAACCAGACGACGCGCTCGACGATCAGGCTGAACGAGATCACCGACAGGCCGATGAGCGTCCAGATGACCGCGTAGCTGCCCCAGAGGGCGACGGCGCCCAGATCGTCAATCATCGCGGGGCCTCAATCATGGCTGAACTCCAATGCCAGTTCGCCGGCGCCCAGGTCGTGACCAAAGCGCGTCGCGTCGGGCGTGCTGACGCCCTCGGCCTCGGCGATCATCGCGCCATCGCGGCGCACCGTGACGTGCCAGCGCGCGCTGGTCGCGTCGCACAGAGACGGGGTGTCGACCCGCACCACGTATCGCCCGACAGGCGCCGCGGCGGGCCAGATGACCGACTCGCGGCGCACCCCGTCGATGACGCAGCGCGCGTTGCTGTCGAGGTCGAGGTGGCCGCCATTCGTGCGCGGGTTGCGGGCGAAGATCTCGACGCCGGTGGGGTCGACGACGCGCAGGTCGAGGTCGGCGTCGCGATCCCAGTCGAGGGTGATCACCAGCGCGCCTCCGGGCGTCGCAGGGGTGTCCAGCGTAAGCGAGACGATCTGGACGGGACCCACGCGCCCTTCGCCATCGACGGCGGCCAGCTCGATCTCGACCGGATCGCGCGCCAGGTCATGCGCGAAGCTCAGCTGCACCGCGAAGGTCGGCTGGCCCGGCAGGTCGACCCGGGGCGGGCCGGCGACCACGATCCAATGCCCGCGATCGCCTTTGAGGCCGACGCGCACGGCGGTGGCGCTGGGCTCGAGGGTGCCGCCGAGCGGGCGCTGCACGTCGCCGGGGCGCGCCACGTTCGTGGGGTTCGCCAGGCTGGTGATGGCCGGTCCGCCGGACGCGCCGGGCAGGGGACCGGGCACGAACTGCGCCGCCCCCACCTGCATCAACGCGTCGACGCCGGGATCGGCCGAGGTGCCCGCGCAGCCCCCCAAGAGCAGGAGCAGCGCGACAGCTCTCATCAGGGCAGCCCTCGTCACGACAGGCCTCATCGCGTCACCTGCGCCCAGATGGTGAGCCGATCGTTGGCCAAATGCGCTGGGCGCCCGTCCGCGCCGCGGCCGCGTCGGTTGTCTTCATGGTCGTACTGCGCGCTGAGCGTGAAGGGCGCGAATGTGGTCCAGGCCAAGGCCGCCGTCCACGTGGTCACGCTGCGATCGAGGGCCACCAAATTGGCCGCGATGCGCTCGGTGGCGTCGGCGTCGGGGTCGTAGCAATCCCAGCGCAACGCCAGCCGCGTGTGCGGCGTGAGCTGCTGGGTCACCGACGCCATCAGCCCCAGCTCGCGCAGATCGCGGCCCAGGGTGACCGGATCGGCGGGCACTCGCGCCCGGTCGAGGTTGACCGCCCAGAACAGCTCGCCTTCGACCTCGAGGCGCCCCAGCATCGGCAGGTCGACGGTGAGCATCAGGTCGAGGCCCAGGGCCGAGCGATCGAAGTTGGCGCCGGCCCGGCCGACGGCGCCGGGGATGGGCTGCAGCTCGGTCAGCTCGACGACGCCGTTCTGGTTGCCGTCCTGCCATTGCACGGCGTCTTTGGTCGACGCGGTGCCCGGCGAGAAGCCCTCGCCGACGAGCAGCGACGATCCGCCGATGATGGCGAGCCCGCCGACGTCGAGATCGACGCCAACGCGGCCGATGAGGTCTTTGTTGGCGTTGGGATCCCGCGCGGCGAAGTCGTTCGCGCTGATCGGCACGCCGTTCATGGCCGCGATCTGGTAGCGCAAGAAGCGCCAGCGCCCCCGCACCTGCGCGCCCAGATCGTGGGTCCCGGGGAAGAGCGCCCGCTCGGCAGTGGTCCGCTCGAGGGTCGCGCGCCGACGGGAACTGCGCTGCAGCAGGCCGCCAAACGGGGTCGCCATCAGGCCCATCTCGCCGGCGACGGCCCAGTCGTCCGCGTCGACCTGTATGCCCGCGAGCGCTCGGGTCGCGCGGGTCTGCATGCCGCGCACCGTGTTGGCGTCGAGCTCGACGGCGGCGTAGGCGCCACCGGCGGTCAGGCGCACGCCGAGTCGGGCGCGGCGCACCAGAACGCGGGTCTCGTTGAGCGGGGCGCGGGTGTCGGGATCGAGCGCGTCGACGGAGGACTGATCGAAGACCACCGCCGCGGTCTGCAAGTAGCCCGTCGGGATCAGCTCGATAGGCTCGGTGCCCCAGGCGGGCGCTGCGAACAGCGCGCCGAGTGCGGCGATCAGGAGGGGGGTGCTCACTGGATCAAGGCAGCGGCGGCAGCGCGCCGTCGGCCCGCAGCAACGGAGTGACCGCCACCTTCTGCACGCCGGTCGCGGTGGTGCAGGCGTTGATGATCTCGCGATGCGTCGTTGCACTTTCAACGCAGGTCGGCGGCGGCGCCCCTCGGTCGGCTGGGCCCATATCGGGCGGCGGATCGCCGGCGGCGTCGTCGCATGCGGCCAGCGCGAAGGCGGCCGAGAGCGCTGCGATTGAGAGTATCCAGCGCATCAAATCTCTCCTTCGCAGAAGCCCAGCGTGCAGGTCTGCGCGCCGGGGCAATCGCCAGCGCCAGCGCTGTCGCAGGGCATGCAGCCTGCGTCGCCGCCGACCCGCGCCTCGAAGAAGCAGCCGCAGGGGGCGTCGGGGGTGTACAGCCGCAGATCGCCGGCTTGGCCATCGCGGGCCACGCCCATCGCGCAATCGGGGATGAAGCCCAGGTCGACGATGATGCCGGTGGAGTCGAAGCTCGGCGCTGGATCCGCGTCGCGGCTTTGCAGCAGACGCAGCACCCGATCGACCCGTGGGTTGGTCGGCGCGCCCGCGTCGTCGACCCGCGTCAGGAAGACCGACGGGCCCCACAGCAGGTAGTGCCCATCGCGCACGTTGCGCTTGTCGAAGCTGGCCGCCGAGGCGTCCGGATACCAGGCCTGCTGCTGGTCAAATGCCTGATACGCGAGCGACTTGATGACGTCGCGGGTGCCGTCGTAGTTGGCGCCGCCCACGATGCCCAGCGTCGCTTCGGCGTTGACCGAGCTGGCCACCGCGTTGATCACGTCGCCGGTCTTGGCGAGCTGCTCGCCCTTCCAGCGGGCGGCCGGTACGCGAATGTTGGCGCCGAAGGTGATCTTGGTGCCGGCGGTGTTGGGCCGCGTGAAGAGGAATTGTTCCTCGGTCCACGGGGCGACTTGCCCGGCGGCGCCGAACCCCCAAACGAAGTAGGCCTCTTCGGCGGTGATCGCGGTCTGCGAGCTGGCCGGCGGGACGACGAAGACGAAGGGCAGGACCGGACCGGTGAAGACCGCCACGTCGCCGAGCTGCAGGTCGGCGCCGCAGCTCTCGGGGAAGATGTCGGCGTGCGCCAGATCGACCGGCAGGCCGTCGGCGGGGATCGCGCAGCTCGAGGGCGCCATGGCGGGCGTCCAGGCTGCGTCCTCAGCGGTGGAGGGCACATAGCTGAGGTTCACCGAGAGCGGCGTCGCGTTGACGATGCCGTCGATGATGGCGCAGGATCGGCCGTCGACGAAGACGAGCGTGATGGGGTCGGCCTCATCGCGCAGGGCGCGGCCCAGCGTCCGCAGCAGCGGCAGCACCGTGCTGCCGGCGTGCATGTAGATCGGGTTCTCCAGATCGGCGCAGTCGACATCTTGTGCCGACGCGGATCCGGCCAGCAGGCTCGCAGTGAGCGCGCCGAGCGCAGCCGCTCGGTGACTCAATCGCATCTGATCTCCAGTACGCGGGGCGTCTCGGGCCGATTGATTGATGCATTCGCGGTGTTGCTCTCGGCCATGGCCAATGAGCAGGCACCACACCACAGGCTTCGAACTACGCGGGTAGAGCGCCGAAGTTACGCCATGACTCGGCCGGGTGATCAACCTTGTTTCACAGATCCATGTCATCGTAGATCGTCGATGATGAATGAACCCACCTCGCCTGACGACGCCGCGGACGCACTGCTGGACTGCTGCCCACCCGCCACCGCGCTGCCGCCGCTGCCCAGTGATCCCGCCCTGCTGGACGCCATGTTCGCGCGCATGGCCAAAGCCCTCGGGCACCCCGCTCGCGTCGCGATCATGCGCATCTTGATTCGCAAAGATGCCTGTATTTGCGGGGAGATTGTCGACGAATTGCCGCTGGCGCAGTCGACGGTTTCTCAGCACCTCAAGCAGCTCAAGGCGGCCGGCTTGATTCGGGGCACGGTGGATGGCCCGCGGGTTTGCTACTGCGTCGAGCCCGGCGCCGTTGCGCTCTTCAAGCAGCTCGTCGGTGGGCTGTAGCGCAGCGCCGGCAGGGCGGGATGTGTCGGTCTATCGTATGATGACGATAGATATTGCCACGTCGGGTAGGACGCATGAGACTGGCGGATGAGACGAATGAGGCGGGCAGGCGGGACGAATAGAGCCGCGTAAATTCGACGATGTGTCGATGGGCTCGGTGTCGCGAATCAGGCCGTCAGGGGGTGACCGGGCTCACCGATCGATGCGCCGGGTGGTAACTGCTGTTACCAGTACGACCGCCGATTATCGATCAGGCATGATCATGATAAGGTCCGCGCGATTTTACCCCTCGGAGATCCTCATGCTCGCCGTCCTCTCACCCGCCAAGAAGCTGACCCCGACGCTGCGCCCCGACACCCCGACCACCGCGCTCGCTCTGTCCAACGACATCGCCCAGCTGCTCAAGGTCACGCGGCGCCTGCGACCCGCGCAAATTCGCGAGCTGATGGACCTCAGCGAGAACCTGGGGGCCCTCAACTTCGAGCGCTTTCAGACGATGGCGCTGCCGATCACGCCAGCGACTGGCTATCACGCGATCTTCACCTTCGCGGGCGACACGTACGTCGGATTCGACGCGGCGACGCTGGCTGACGACGCGGTCGCGTTCACCCAGGCGCATGTCGCGATCCTCTCGGGGTTCTATGGGCTGCTTCGGCCGCTCGACCTGATGCAGCCGTATCGCCTCGAGATGGGCACGCGTCTCAAGACCCGGCGCGGCGCAAACCTCTACTCCTTCTGGGGCACCCGCCTGACGAAGCTCGCGAACGAGCTGACGGCAGATCACGCCGATCGCACCGTCGTGATTTGCGCGTCGACGGAGTACAGCAAGGCGTTGAAGGTCGATCGGCTGGCCGGGCCGGTGCTCACGCCGGTCTTCCAAGAAGAGAGCGACGGCGAGCTCAAGACGATCAGCTTCTACGCGAAGCAAGCCCGGGGCATGTTCGCGCGCTACATGGTCGACATGCAGCTCGAGACGCCGGCGGGCCTCAAGGACTTCGATCGGGGTGGCTACCGCTACGACGATGCGCTGTCGACCGACGATGAGTGGGTGTTCCGGCGGCTGAAGCCGATGCCAAAGAACGGGTAGAGCAATGAGCCTTCGCTACATGCAGCCGTGCTGGATTTTCCTTTTGGGGTTCGGCCTGAGTGGCTGCAACAGCCGCTCAGGATTGGAGCCGGCTGTGCCAAGCGTCATCGCCGCCGAGCCGCCCTCCAATGGCGTGCCCACGGGCGAGATGCGGCCGCGTACGGTCTACGTGCCGGCCTACTCGCATCTCACGTACGGCCCCGGCGCGGAGCGGCGCGCGCAGATGTCGATCCTGCTCAGCGTGCGCAACATGGACTCGGTGGCGACGATTACGCTGACCCATGTCGACTACTTTGACACGTCGGGACGGCGCGTGCGGCGCTACCTGCCGCTGCCGCGGCTGCTGCGACCCCTCGAGACTGCAGAGTTCGAGGTGCCTGCCGGCGACGTTGTCGGCGGCTCTGGCGCGAACTTTCTGGTGTATTGGGAGGGGCCTTCGGACGCGCACTCGCTGCTGACCGAGACGGTCATGCTGGGCAACCTGGGCGCGGGATCGGTGGCGTTTACGTCGCGGGGCGTCGAGCTGGACCAGCGCCCCGATTCGAGCAAGTTCATCAAGCGCGAGTCACCGCAGCCCTGACGCGCGCGACCTTCGGCCTCGATATCCAGAAATCTCTCCAGTAATCGGGCAACTCTTGATTGCCCAGACAACTCTTCATTGTTCGGACATCTCGGCAACCCCCCGAGAACTCTTCAAGGAGCGCAGCCTTGCATACAGGTCTGATCACGGATCTCGCGATCGTCACCATGGTGGCCGCCGTGACCGGTATGCTGAGTCGGCGCATCGGGCAGCCGAGCATCTTGGGCTACCTGTTCGCGGGTCTCATTGTCGGTCCCTACATCCCCATCCCGCTGTTCGCTGATCCAGCGCGCATGAACGAGCTCGCCGAGGTGGGCGTTGTGCTCGTCATGTTCGCGGTGGGGCTGGAGTTTCGCGTCAAGCGGCTGCTTGAGATTCTGCCGGTCTCGGGTTTGACGGCCGCCGCCCAGATCGGCGCCCTGGCTTGGGCGGGCTACACCGTCGGCTCGGTGATGGGCTGGTCGACGACGGCGAGCATCTGCCTGGGCGCGATGGTGTCGATCTCGAGCACCATGGTCGTCAGCAGCGTGCTGCGCGTAAAGCCGGTCGACGAAGACGTGCGCGGGCACGTGTTCGGCATCCTCGTCGTGCAGGACGTCGCGGCCATCGTGCTCATGGCCGTCGTCACGGCGATCGCGCAGGGCGAGAGCGTGGGCCTGCGGTCGTTGGGGCTGCTCGTGGGGCAATTGGCCGGCGTGGTCGTGGCCATGCTCGTCCTCGGGCTGCTCATCTTGCCGCGGCTCGTGCGCTTCGCGGTCGTCGACACCGAGGTGCTGGTCGTGCTCGTCGTGGGGGCGGCGTTCGGGCTCGCGATGGTCGCAGATCTCTTTGGATATTCCGTCGCCCTGGGCGCCTTCATCTCGGGTATGGCGGTCGCTGAGTCGGGCCGTGGGCACGAAGTTGAGCAGGCCATCGCCCCGCTGCGCGGGCTGTTCTCGGCGATCTTCTTCGTGTCTATCGGCATGAGCGTCGATCCGATCGTGGCGTGGGGCACCCTGCCGCTGGCGCTGACCCTCAGCGCGGTGGTCATCGGTATGCAGTTCTTCTCGGTGACGATCACCACGGTGCTCACCGGCAGCGCCCTGCGGCGCGGCATCTACTCGGGCCTCGCCCTGGGCCAGATCGGCGAGCTGTCGTTCATCCTCGCGACCATCGCCATCGCGGGCGGCGTGGTGCCCAAGGAGACGCTGCCGGCGCTGGTCACCGTCGCGACGATCACTGCCTTTACGACGCCGTTGTTGCTGG
>JBNMOZ010000243.1:0-8360 GCA_051276005.1 Bradymonadia bacterium
GCGCGGTGTTGCGCGCGCACGGCTCGATGAGCAGGCCGTCCGCCGGCAGATCCGGCAGCAGACTGCGCAGACCATCAGCGTGATGCGCGCCCGCCACGATCCGCGTCCGCGACGCGTCGATGAGCGGCGCAAGCCGACGCACCGTCTCGACGATGAGCGGCTCTTCGGTGCCAATCGCCAAGAATTGCTTGGGGCGCAGACGCCGCGACAGCGGCCAAAATCGGGTGCCTGAGCCCCCGGCCATGATGACCGCGTACATCGGCGTCCTTTCGGTGGAGGGTCGCTACTGCTCTTCGCCGGCCACCCAATCACGGATGCTCGGCAGCTCGGTTGTGTCCCACTCTTCGCTCAGGCGTACCTGCAGGAACTGCCCATAGAGGCCGCGGATCATCTGATCGAGCTGCTCAAGCAGGAACATGCGCTCGTAGAACTTCTCGTCGTCTTCCTTGGCCAGCACAGCGGGCACCTTGACGCCGCCCAGGCTGAAGTTGGCCGCCTTGAAGGCGAGCGTCCACTCCTGGGTGCCGCGCACGATGCGCAGCTTGGCCTCGGTGGCCAGCTTGCCCAAGCGCAAGGCGGTGCGCGCTTCGAGGCTCGACGTGGGGTGGCCGCCCTTGAAGTGGTTCTCCTGCGCGTCCACCAAGTGGCTGCCCACGATGAGCTTGTCGTCGAACCAAACCTCGAAGCTGGGCGGCGCATCTTCGGCGCCCATCAGCTTCTCGTCGAGCACGAAGACGGCCTCTTGCAGCTCGCTGCGGTACCACAGCCAGGTGAGGAACTCCGCGCCCAAGAACGCGGTGCGGTGCATCTGATCGAGTAAATCCATCGGGCTACTCCGCCATCGCCGAGGCCATCACGTCGGTCTCGACGAACATGGCGGGATCGACATCCTCGAGCGCGCCGCGCTCCTCTTCGGTGAGCACCGAGCCGTGCAGGCCAGCGGTGTAGGGGCTGTCGGGAATCAGCAGCCGATCGAAGGTCGACTCGAAGAGCTCCTGGAACTCCAGGTTGACCTTCTCGTTGCCGCTAAAGAATCGCACGATGCCGTCGGTGATGTTCCAGACCATGTCGATGGCCTTGACCGACGGGATCATCTTGCGCCGCAGCTCCAGCTTCACGCGCTCTTTGATCTCGGCCCGCTCGTAGCGGTTGAGCGAGTCGCGCTTGTTCTCCGCCATGACGCGGCGTGCTTCAGACTCGCTGTAGAGCTTGAGCATGGGGCCGGGCACGGTGAGCGTGTCGATGCGCATCGCGAGCACGATGTACTCGTTGAAGCGGTACATCTCGGGCTGAATGTCGGTGTCGAGGGCGAAATGCGCCGAGGCCCAGCCAATGGCCCGGTCCTCGTCGTTCGCCGGCTCGATGGGCCGAAAGACATGCTCCGTGATGCCCCTTTGGAACAGGTCCTTGAACTCTGCTGGCAGAGGCTCGACGGTCGTGTACCGCCGAAAGGCCAGCCCGCCTGTAAATGCGCCCATGGGGCTCCTTGCAGTGGGATTCAGTCGTCTGTGAATCGAACCGCCGCACCATACATGCGGCAGCGACGCCGCGCGAATTCGGGCCTGGGTTTGCCCGAAAGCCGGCGACGATGGCAACCCTCAGTAGCTATGTGAGATTGTGTAGCGCGAGAGGTTTTGACACCGCAGGCGTTCGCCGACTATCCTCGCGCGCTGCGAGTTCAGATTGACCTCGCCAGCCTGACGGACCGATCCGCACCACGGACGCCGTCGGTCGTCGATTGCGGCTTCGCAGCTGACAACGAAAGGAAGCCCGCGTCATGATCCACTCAGTTCGACACATCGTCGTGCTCAGCCTGCTCCTCGTGACTGCGCCGGCTCTGGCGCAGCAGCCTGTGCCCGTCCCGGTCCCTGTGCCTGCGAGCGCGACTCCGGTCGCCAAGCCGGCCGTCTCTCTGCCAGTCACGCCGACGCTCTCGCCCGCCGATAAGAAGCGCGCGCTTGAGTTGAAGTCCGAGGGCTCAAAGCTCTACGCGCAGGGTCGCTATAAAGAAGCGATCGACAAGTTCTCGCGTGCCTTCGCGATCAACCTCAACATCGATCTGCACTACAACATCGGCGTCAGCTACGAGCAGCTCGAAGCTTGGCAGGAATGCGTCAGCTTCTTGGACCGCTACATCGCCAAAGCGCCGATTAGCCCCAAGAAGGATCGCGCGGCCAACAAGCGTAAGAGCTGTGAAGCCCGCCTGCAGACCGACCAGACGATCATGATCGCGTCGACGCCGAAGGGCGCGACCATCTACATCGACGACAAGTCGACCGGCGTGAAGGGCGCGACGCCCTACACCGGCACGCTGCCGCCCGGTCAGCACCAGGTCTGGATCGAGCTTGACGGCCATGAGCCCGTCTCGCAGACCATCGACGTGCAGCAAGGCGCGCCGTTCAGCCTCAACCTGCAGCTGCGCAAGTTCGCCAACCAGGGCTGGCTGTTCGTCGACGCGTCGATCATCGATGCCCAGGTGTATATCGACGGCAAGAACGTCGGCTTGACCCCGTTCGAGGCGCCCTTGCCGTCCGAAGCGGGCGTGCATCAGGTGGTCGTGCAGCGCGATGGATTTACCCGCTTCTCGACCCAGGTCACCGTGGTCAAGGGCCGCCTGAGCCGCGTCGACGCCTACGTCTCGCAGACCGAGACCACGAACACCTGGCGCACGTCGCTGGGCTGGACCCTCGAGGTCGTCGGCTTCTTGGCCGTCGCGGGCGGCGTGACGGCGTTCTTCTTCGCCGAAGAAGAGTTCAACGACACCGATAAGTTCAAGGACCTCGCGCTGTACGAGAAGATCGGCTACGGCGCTGGCGGTGGCCTGATGGTCATCGGCACCGCGCTGTTGATCTGGGACGCGGCCCGTGACGTGATCGCCGAGAAGGATCGCAACAAGAAGTACGGCGAGCCGGTCAAAATCGGCACCCCGACGGCTTTCCGATTCGGCGCTGGCCCCACCGGTGTCGGCTTCGGCTTCAGCTTCTAAGGAGTCCATCATGCAGCGCCACAGTTCAAAACGCCCCAGCTTCAAGCGTCTCACCGTCAAGCGTTCAGTCACTACGGCGGGCCTCGCGCTGGCATTGGCCGGCCTGTCTGGTTGTGCCAAGGGCAAGGATCCGCCTGCGCCCACGGTGAAGGTCCTGATCCAGGGTGGATCGTTCACCATGGGCACCGACAACCTTGATCCCTGCAGCGTATCGCGTATCGCGCCGGGCGGCAGCAACGTGCTGACCTGCGACGGGCTGACCCAGTCGGCCGCGATTCAGCACACCGTCGCCGTCAAGCCGTTCTGCATCGACGCGCACGAGGTCACCAACCTCCAGCATCGCCACTGCGTCGATCTGGAGGAGTGCAGCGAGCCCGAGAGCACCAACATCGGCAATCAGGGGCAAGAGGGCTTCATCAAGGCCTACTACTCCGAGCCCGACACGTTCGGCGGCTTCCCGCTCGTGAATGTGACCCATGAGAACGCCCAGAAATACTGCGAATCCAAGGGCGGCACGTTGCCCACCGAGGCGCAGTGGGAGTATGCGGCGTCGAGCCGCGGCGAAGTGGCCGGCGACGCACCCATCTGGGAAGGCGGCGACCCCGAGTTGACCAGCCGCTTCATCGCCGAGAACTGCGACGGCGACGTGAGCGTAGCGCGCTGCGGCGAGCGCGTGGCTGCGGCCGGCTCGCTCAGCGGCGATCGCACGGCGCAGGGCGTCTTCGATATGTCGGGCAGCGTCTATGAGTGGACACGCGACGAGTTCGATTACCTCGCGGGCTGCGATCAGGACGGCATCGAAGACAAGTTCCGCGTCGACGACACCCGCGCCGTCTTCGCCGATCCGCAAAACACGCCGCCAGCCGGCGTGGTCAGCGATGTGGCCTGCTACGACAACGGCGACGCGGGCTACAAGGGCGGCTGCGATCCGTCGTTCAACAGCTGCCTGCGCGTTTGCTCGGATGCCTTCGGGTCGACGACGGCGCCCCAGGACGAGAAGCTGCAGAACTACTACACGGGCAACTGCGCGGCGCGCTTCCCTGACGCCAATCCGGTCACCAACCCCGAGATGGTCAACGAGCCCAACGCCTGCACCACCGAGTGCATCGACGCGGGCGGCGAGATGGACAGCTGCCGCGCTTACTGCAGTTGCCTCGTGACTGGCGCGCCTGATTCGGTGTCGTTCGACAGCACCAAGTGCATCGAGATCTGCGCAAATGACTACCGCGCTTGCGCCGACGACTGTGATGACGGCGTGCAAGCGACCTGCATGCGGCTCTTCGCGAACAACTCTGCGGAGTCGCAGCCGTTCTTGCCCGCGCCCGTCTGCCAGCCCCGCGCAGGCCGCAATGGCGAAGACGCCCATGTGCGCCCCGCAGCGTTCGACGTCGACCCGATCCAAAACGGCCATGTCGTCCGCGGCGGCGCCTTCAGCAGCGACGACCTCTGCGATGTGCGCGTCTCGCGCCGCGACTTCCGGAAAACGTCCAACCCGTTCGTAGGCTTCCGCTGCGTCTATCCCGCCTCGGCCTGTCAGTAGCCCAGGCGCCCACCGCAATCGTCTACCCGCCCGCCGGAGGATCGCATGGGCCACGCGCAAGCGATCATCCGACGTTGCATCCGCAGCCTCCCAGCGACGCTTTGGGTGTGCGCACTTGCCTGCACGGGCTGTGAGAGCACCGCGCTCAGCCTCGACAATCCCTCCGAATATCAGGCCGTCCTCGAACCCGACTACCTTGAAGGCACCGCTGCGGCCGAGATCGTCCTCGTCTTCGACGGGGTGGCCGATGTCGATGACAACACGGGGGATTCGTCCGGCTGGCAGGTCAGCATCATCGAGTTCGGCGCGCCGGGCCTCTACCTCGCGGGCTATCGGTTTTTGTCGAACTTCAAGGTCCAACTGACGGTGGCCCTCGAGGATCCGGACGGCGCCAGCCGGCCCATCGGGCAGCACGACCTCATCTTGCAGATCAGTAATCATTACGGCACCTTCACAGCGACCACGTCGTTGCTGGTGTTCCCCTGATTCTGCTGCCCCTCGCTTTGGCCACCGCGCCCCTCGACGCCGCCGCGGCGTGCTACGAGGCCCTCGACTACGACTGCGCCGAAGCGCGCCTGGTGGAAGCGTTGGCCCGACCGCTGCCCCTGAAGCAGACCCTCGCGGCCCGCCGCCTCGACGCGCTGTTGGCGTTCGCCTTTCGCGATGACGCCCGCGTGCGCCGGGCAGCGCGCGCCATCTTTGCGTTGCAGCCCGACTTTCAGCCGACCGGCATGCCGCCGCAGTTGGCGCGCATCTTCGAGATCGAGCGCCCGACGCCACCCCCGCCGCCCGGACTCCACGCGCGCCTCGACATGACGGTGACGACGCTGACGGGCAATGACGCGGATCGGTGGAGCTATGGGCTGGGCGCGGCGGGCGAGGTGGGGGTGCGCCTCTTCGACCGGCTGATCGGGGCGATAGGCCTGCGCTGGGATGACCATCCGCCGCTCGAGTTCGTACAGAACGGGCTGACCACCTTTGGTGTCGAAGCGATCGTGGCATGGCGGCAGCCGGTGGGTCCCCTGCGCGTCATGGGCGGCCTGAGCGCGGGCGCGATGCGGGTCGACATCGACGGCGCGCTCAACGACGCGACCTATTGGGGGGGCATCGTCAGCGGGGTGATCGATTTGAGCTGGCCAGTCTGGCGCGAGTTCGGGATCGGGGTGCGCTGTGCGCCGACGCTCTTCATGACGTCCGAGGCCGATCGGCTGGCGTCGTCGAGCCTGATCCCCCTCACGTTCGGGCTGCGGTACGGTCCATGAGATGGGTGGCGCTCCTATTCTTGCTGGGCGCGTGCTCTGACCGCGCGGGGCCCCCAACGCCGGCAGCCGCGACGAGCGTCGCCTCGACCGTCGCCTCGACCGCAATCAAGGCTCCGAAACTTCAGCGCTTTCAAGCGACCCTGATGGGCACGCCGTGGATGATCACCATCGCGGACGATCGCCCACAAATGGTGCTGACCGCCGCCGTCAACGCCGCGTTCGCCGAGATCGAGCGCGTTGAGGGGTTGATGAGCGAGTGGCGTCCGTCGTCGGCCATCAGCGCGATCAACGCCGCCGCGGGCAAGGCGCCGGTCGCGGTCCCCGCCGAGGTCATCGACCTGGTGCGCCGCGCGCTCGATGTCGCCAAGCGGACCGACGGCGCCTTCGACCCGACCTGGGCGGCCTTGCGTGGCGTCTGGGACTTCAAAGCGAGCCCACCCGTGCTGCCATTGCGCAGCGCGCTCGATGCCGCGATCGCGCTGATCGACTATCGCGCGGTCGACATCGGTGACGGCACGATCTTTCTGCGCAAGCCCGGCATGGCGCTCGGCCTGGGCGCGATCGCCAAGGGCTACGGCATCGACCGGGCGGTGCTGGTGCTGCGCGAACACGGGTTGGCGCGCTTCATCGTCGATGGCGGCGGCGACTTGTACGCGGCGGGCGAGAAGGCGCCCGGCGAGCCGTGGATGATCGGCGTGCGCCACCCGCGGGGCGGACCTCTGCTCGGCGAGCTGACGGTGCGCGATGCGGCTGTCGTGACCAGCGGCGATTATGAGCGTTTCTTCGAGCTTGGCGGTCAGCGCTACCACCACATCATCGACGTGCGCACCGGCCTACCGGCACGACGGAGCGTCTCGGTCAGCATCATCGCGCCCGATGCGACCACCGCTGACGCCTGGGCCACCGGCGTATTCGTGGCGGGCCCCGCGGGCTTCAAAACTCTGCTCACCGGTGTTTCGGCAGCGGTTTTGACGCCCGATGGCGCCATCCACAGCCGCGGTCGCTTGACCAAACTTCCCGATCGTTGGCGCCCGCTGGATTGAACGCTGGCGTCCTCGCTTTCGATCGCTATAGTGCACGCGTGCGCTTCATAGACCGAAGAATCCACCTCATCACAGGCAAAGGCGGCGTCGGCAAGACCACCGTCGCCGTGGCCCTGGCACGCGCGCTCGCTCAAGCGGGCAAGCGCACCCTTGTGTGCGAGGTCGGCGATCCAGGCAGCGCGTGGTCGCCGCTGGGGCGGGCCTTGGGGCATGACGCCCTCGACGGCACCCCGCGCGACCTCGGGGACGGCTTGTGGGGCTGCTCTCTCAACGCGACCGCCGGCCACGAAGGCTTCCTGAGCACGATCCTGCCCGCGGGCCCGCTCATTCGTGCAGCGGTGCGCTCCAAGTCACTCTCGCGCTTTTTGACGGCGGCGCCTTCGTTCTTCGAGATGGGCATCTTCTACCACCTGCTGACGCTGCTCGACGCCTCGAAGGGCGGGGCGGGGGTGAGCTACGAGGCCGTGGTCGTCGACATGCCCGCGACGGGCCACGCGCTCGCGTTGACGGGGCTGCCCGATATTCTGCTCAAGCTGATCCCCAAGGGCCCGATCGCCAAGGCGCTCACCCGCGGCAAGGCGTACTTGAACACGGCCGATAGCGCCGCGGCCTGGGTGGTCACGCTGCCCGAACAGTTGCCGGTGACCGAGGCTTTGGAGTTGGCCTTGGGCCTCGAAGAGACCGGCATGACCGTCGGCGGCATGCTGCTCAACCGAGTGCCGCCCTGGCAGATCGATCCCGCCGCCCGGACGACGTTGTCGGCCTGGATTGGCAGCCGGCCGGTGTTTGGTCGTCGCGCGCTGGGCCGTCTCGCCGGCGCCGATGCGGCGCGCGCGCGTCTCGATGCGAGCCCGTATGCCGTGCTCGAATTGCCCGAGCAGTCATCCGACCCGCTCTTGGCGCTCGTCGCCCATTTGAGTGCGCCATGAATCCCATCGTCGAGTTGCTGATCCGGCGTCGCCTCGTGATCACCTGCGGCGCGGGTGGCGTGGGCAAGACCACCGTGTCAGCGGCGATGGCGCTCGCCGCCGCGCGCCTGGGGCAGCGCGTGCTGGTCGTGACCATCGATCCGAGCAAGCGCCTGGCCGAGACCCTCGGGGTGGGACAAGATCTCGATGCGCCAGTGGCGCTCTCGACGGAGCGGCTCGCGGCGTTGGGCGTACAACCACCCGGCAGCATGTCTGCGTGGATGCTCGATCCCAAACGGGTCAGCGACACGGTGGTGCGCGAGTTCTCCGCCTCCGAGGACGACGCGCGATCGCTGCTGGCCAACAGCATCTACGCCAACCTGTCGGGCATGGTCGCGGGCATGCAGGAGTACACCGCGGTCGAGGCGTTGCACGGGTTCGTGAACGACGACGCGTACGACCTGATCGTGCTCGACACGCCGCCATCCCGCAACGCGCTGCGCTTCCTCGACGCGCCCGATCGCGTGGGCGGCTTCTTGGATCGACGCATCTTCAACCTGTTCGTGCCCAGCGATGCCGGCATGATCCGACGCGCGGCAACGGCCTTGATCTCGCGGGTGC
>JBNMOZ010000244.1:0-8359 GCA_051276005.1 Bradymonadia bacterium
GCGATCTCGACGATGACAACCACGGCATCCTCGATTGCGGGCTCGACGGCTTCTGCCTGCATGACCGCGACGGGGTGGGCAACGTCGACAACTGGCAAGACACCATCGACCTGCTGCGGGGAGAAGGGTTGCTGCCCGATGACGGGGTCGACAAGGCAGGCGACGGCGCCGGCGGGTGGTGGTTGCTCGCGATGTTGGGTGTTATCGCTCGACGACGGGTCAGCTGACGACGGGCTGTTTGACACATCAGTGACCGATTAGACCCCCGCTTCATCCAGGATCGCCGCCGCGCTGCCCGGCAGAATCCCCACCGCATACGCCACATCGAGCACCGTGACCCGATCGCGAATGTCGCGCGCAATATTGAGGACGCGCGCCGTGTCGTCGCGGTCGACCCCCAGCGCGGCCAGAGTGCTGGGCGCGCCACAAGCGCTCAAGATCGCGCGCAGATCGGCCGAAGTCGGCAGCGCCCGCGCCTTGAGCCCCGCGCGAATCGCAGGCCACCGCTCACGCAGCGTGGTCAACCGTTCGCCCGCTCGGGCGTGCTTGGCCTTCGCTTGGGGCACCACCACATCGGCCAGAGTGCCATGCGCCGCGCGAACGCGGGCCTCTTCTTCGGCCCAAGGGCGCGGCTCGGCGAAGTTGGGCGACTCGAGCGCCAGCAATCGCTGATAGATCGCCGCCGTAATGCACGACGTCACCCCCACCTGCGCGCCATGCAGCCGGGTCTCATCGCCTTTGACCAGCGCCTCCATGTCCCACAGGTGGCTGAGCAGATGCTCGCCGCCGCTGGCGGGGCTGCTGCTGCCCGCGACGACCATGGCGACGCCGCTGAGCGTGAGCGCGGTGCCCAGCGCGGTGTGCGCCTTCGCGTCGCCCGCCATCAACCCGCCAGCCGCGTCCGAGGCGGCCTGTACGGCGTGGTCGACGATCGCGCCGGGCAGGGCGCTGTAGCCGGAGCCCTCGAGCTGGTCGGCGAGCCACCAGTCGGTGTCGCTGACCGGCTTGCTGAGCAGGTCGCCCAGGCCGGCGCGGGTCAGGGCCGGTGGCGCGGCGCCCAGAATGCCGGTGTCGAGCACGATGGCGCGGGCCGGCGCGGCGGGCTGGGTGGTCTTGAGGCCGTCGCTCAAGATCGCAGCGATGGCGCTCGCATAGCCGTTCATGCTCGACGCCGTGCCCACGATCACGAAGCCGACGCCATGCGCCGAGGCGGCCTTCTTGGCCAGGTCGTTGATGGTGCCCGAGCCGACCGCGACGATACCGGTGCAGCCTAAGCTCGCGGCCGTGACGCGGGCGGCGGTGGCGTCGTCGGCGTGCGGGTGAGATTCGAGCAGCCAGGGATCACCGGCCAGACCAGCCGCGGCCCAGGTCTCGGGATCGGCCAGCCAAAAAGGCGCTTCGCCCAGGTAGCGCTGCACCAACTCAGGCAGGGCGCTGACCGCGTTGGGGCCGATGAACACCTCGGCCGGCAGCCGCGGATCGGCGGGGATTTCGACGGGGCAGAGATCGACGAGCCGCATGGGTCGCTCCTGGGTCGTATCGCGTCTTCGAGTCGGTGCGGAGCATGGACTTTGATGCGATACGCGACAACCCCTCGCCGCTCGCTCGCCGCTGCGGTAGCATCCCCCCGTGATCGACTTTCTCAAGCGCCGCGCGCAGACCGCAATTTCAGCCCGCCTTGATGGCGACCTGCATGAACGTATCGATGCGTTGCGCGCAGGCTTGGGCGGGCATGACACCGACGCGTTTGGCTTCTCGCCCGATGCGATCAAGATGGTCATTCCACCGCTCAACTTCTTGTATCGAAAATACTTTCGGGTGCAGACGTTCGGTATGGATGACCTGCCGACCGGGCGCGTCCTGTTTGTGGCGAACCACAGCGGGCAAATTCCCATCGACGCGATGATGATCGGCGGCAGCCTGCTGCTCGACGGCCAGCCGCCGCGGGCGGTGCGCTCGATGGTTGAGCGTTGGGTGCCTTCGTTGCCGTACGCGAGCGTGCTGTTTAGTCGCTTGGGGCAGGTGCTGGGCACCCCCGAGAATTGCCGGGCGCTGCTCAACGCCGACCACGCCGTCCTGGTCTTCCCCGAGGGCGTGCGCGGCATCAGCAAGACCTTCGACAAGCGCTACCAACTGCAAGAGTTTGGCAACGGCTTCCTGCGCCTGGCCCTCGAGACGAACACGCCCATCGTGCCGGTCGGGCTCGTGGGCGCCGAAGAGCAGTACCCCGCGCTCTGGAACCTGGAGCGGGTGGCCAAGCTGCTCGGCATGCCTGGGTTGCCCATCGCGCCGACGATGCTGATCCCGGGGATCGGCATGCTGCCGCTGCCCACGCGCTATCGCATCCACTTTGGGCGGCCGCTGCATTTTCAGGGCGATCCCGACGACGACGATCAGGTCATCCGCGGCATGGTCGGGCAGGTGCGAGACGCCATCGACGGCTTGCTGCGGCGGGGCCTGGCTGAGCGGGAGCACGTGTTCTGGTGAGCAGCATCCAACGATGAGAATCGCAATCACGGGCATCAGTGGCCGCTTCGGCAGCCTCCTCGCGCGTCGCCTGCACCGCAACCACACGGTGGTCGGCCTCGATCGGCGGCCGCTGCGGGGGGCGCCGATCGACGTCGAGATGCATCGCATCGACATTCGCCGCAAGCGCTGCCAAGAGATCTTCCGCAAGGGCAACTTCGACGCCGTCGTGCACCTCAACGTCGTGCACGATCCCCGCGCGAGCAACAGCGAGCAGCACAGCTTCAACATCCAGGGCACGACCCGCGTGATGGAGTACTGCCAGCGGCACGGCATCGCGAAGCTGATCCTTCTCAGCTCGGCGAACGTGTACGGCCCGCGCGCTGACAACGCCCAATTTCTCACCGAAGACGCGCCCTTGATGGCCGACGAGGGCTTCCATCAAATTCGCACGCTCATCGGCGTCGACATGCTCGGGCAGAGCTTCTTTTGGAAGAACCCCGACGTCGAGACGGTGATCCTGCGGCCGGTCCACATCTTGGGCGCGGTGCGCAACGCGCCCAGCAACTACCTGCGCCTGGATCATCCGCCGGTGCTCGCCGGCTTCGATCCGATGGTCCAGGTGGTGCACGAAGACGACGTGGCCTGGGGCATCGAGTTGGCGTTGCAGCCCGGCACGCAGGGCATCTTCAACTTGCCCGGCTGCGACCCGGTGCCGCTGACTCGGCTGCTGTCGATGGCTGGCGGCAAGATCGTGCGCTTCCCGCATTTTCTGGCGCTGCCGGTGATGGAGAAGCTGTTCAAGTTCCGGCTGACGAGCTTCCCGCCGCCCGAGATCGATCATCTGCGCTACGTGTGCATGGTGGATGGTGGGCGGGCCCATGGCATCCTCGGCTACACCCCGCGCCACGATCTGGGCGCGACGATGGCGCATCTGCAGATGACCAAGGCGCTCATCGCGGAGACGGGCTGACGGTCGCGTCGACCCGGGTTCAGGGCCGCAAGGTGATGTCGTCGGTGCCGTCGACGGTGCCCGCCGCGCGACACAGGCTCAGGTCGAGTCGCCCTGCGAAGCACAGATAGATTTCGGCAGACTCGTTGCTGCCATCCAAGTCTGATTCAAACGCAAACAGCCGCACGCCTGTCGCCACCGGGGCGACCAGGTCGAGCTGGTAGAACGCGAACCCGCCTTCAGTACCCAAAGACACGAACCGGCCAGAATCTCGCGCCCCGTCGGCGTCGGGCTCGCCGATCGCAGCCCCTGGATCTTGCGAGATGTTGCGCCCAAAGGGGTCGTTGATCTGGGCGGTCTCCCAGTCGCCCAGCTGCCCGACGAGCTCGCCGTCGACGCCGACGAGCACGATGGCGTCGAGGTCGTAGCCGGGGCTGCCGGGGCTGCTGCGCGCGCTGTCGCGATCGCTGCGATCGACGATCAGCAGCATGTCGCGGCCTTCCCACGGATCGAAGATGGTCTCCGGCTCTGGGGGCTCAGGGTCGGTGGGTTCGGGCTCACCCGGCTGTGGGATGGGCTCGGGGATCGGCTCGGGCTCGACGACCGCGTCGATGCCCAGATCGAAGCCCGCGTCGCTGTAATAGGGCGGGGGGGCATCTTGGGGCAAACAGCGCCCGGTCTGCGTCTCTGTCAAGCCGCGGCCGCACTGCTCGGTTGATAGGATGCAGCCCGTCAGAGGGGCCGCGCACGCGAGGGAGAAAAACAGGTGCCGCATGCAGCGACTCTGGCGCGGCGGGCCAGGGTGGGTCAAGCGCCGGGTGGATCGCGTCGATCCCATCATCCCCCTACAAGCCGCGCCCCAGAGGGTCTAGATTGATTCAGCCAACTTGGAATCTTCCACAGCGCCAGTCATGAGGGCATCCATGCTTCGTTCGCTTGCCGCATTCCTCGCCCTGGCGCTCAGCGCTCCGGCCTTCGCAGAGCCTCCGGCCGAAGCCGGCGCTGAGGCGCCCAAGACCGTCGAAGTGCCGCGCAGCCCGCATCGGCCGTACTACCAAAGCGTGAGCGTGTTCCGACTCAACCCGCTGGGTCTGATCAGCCGCTTCCAGGTCGGCTACATGTACAAGCTCTGGGGCAACCCGAAGGTCGATCCGAGCGCGCCGCTGGGCGAAAAGATCAAGCAGGGCACCTACCTGAAGGCCGCGTTCAATACGCAAGCCAGCCCGGGCCTCTTGCGCCCGGGGATCATCCTCGAGGCGGTACCGATCGCGTTGTTGCGCCTCTCGGCTCGCCTCGAGCAGCACACCTACTGGGGCGCCTTCAACCTCATCACCAGCGACGACACCCCCACCGCGCCGCATGACGAGGACACCCTCGGCGACGCCAGGAGCTACGGCACCACGGGCTGGTCGGCGCGCCTGGACGCCCGCGTGCAGATCAAGCTGGGTCCCATCGCGGTGCGAAGCGAGCTGCGCGCCGAGTATCAGAGCCTCAACCTCGAAGGCGATGACACCGTCTACTACGAGGCGATCCTCGACACGCTGGTCGCGAACGATGGCTGGTCGCTGATCACCGACACCGACGTGCTCTACTTCGCGGGCCCCAAGTGGATCATTGGCGCCCGCCACACCTGGACCAAGGCCATCTTCGACGCCGACGACTTCTTGCCCGGCGAGGATCCCGACTCGGCCAACACCAACGCCGTCTTGCACCGCCTCGGGCCGGCCATCATCTATCGCATCGACAACGACAAGACGGGCACGCTCTTCAACCAGCCGACGGTGTTCTTGATCACCCAGTTCTGGCTGAACCACGACTCCCGCGCCGGCCAGAACGTCACCCGGGCCTTCCCGTACACGCTGATCGGGTTCGCCTTCAACGGCGATCTCTGAGCGGAGCGAAGACGCTCGTGTTCGCGTCGACGTGCACCCAGCCGATGAGCGGCATCGTCGGAAAAGACGGGTCGGTCAGGGTGTTGTTGCGCCACTGGGCCCGGCGCTCTCGGGTGGCCTCGTTTTGACCGATGATGAAGACGTCGTCGCCGTCGATCCGCGAGGTCAGCGCCACATGGCCCCATTGCGAGCCCTTGTAGATCACCGCGTCGCCGGCGACGGGCTTGCGCGCTTTGGCCGATCCGTCGCGGATGGCGGTCGCCTTGGAGGGCATGTTGCCCCCGTCCATCATGTCGCCGCCGTTGCCGCTCCAGCCGTACACGCCAAATTCGGCCGCGAAGACGCGCTTGACGAATTTGTTCTTCTTGTCTTGCGCGGCGCTGATGACGGCGTGCTCCCATCCGCCGCGCGACTTCACCGAGATGGGCGTTGCGCCCGAACCCGCGGGGCGGCCGACGGGCTGCGTGCCCGTCTGTGGGCCTGGTCTGGCGTGCGACACGTTCGCGGGGGTCTGCCGGCTCATTGGCGACGCCATGCCTGAGCCGGGCCCCGAGCCAGAACTGGGACCCGAACCGGCGCCCGATCCAATGCCGGGCAGCGTCGAGTTGCTGGGCTACTTCAGCGAACCTGACCTGCGCGGCGGCCAGCTGCCGACCCATGACGCGCACCTGATCGGGCGGCGCGTGGGCGGCGAGACCATCGCGCTGCTGTACAACGTGGGCGTGCGCAACCCGAGCAACCGCGCCCGCGACTTGGTGATCACCGTGCAGGTCGGGGTGACGGGCTACGCCGGCGGCGTTGACGCAAGCCGCGATCAGCTCGGCGCCGTGTTCTCGGCTCTCAAGGTTTGGGGTCTGCGCTTTACTCAGTTGAGCGGCGACTTCTTCTTCGAGCCGCAGGCGGTGCGGTTGCCCAGCGAGACCCTGCGATCTGGATCGGGCCATGTGCTCGAAGGCGCGCCGCTGGTCGCCGCCGCGCTCGAAGCCATGCAGCTCGAGCAGTCGCCCGGTGCCAGCCCGATCCACGCGTTCTCGTTGGCGTTGCGCAGCTGGTTGACCGCGATGTTCGCGTCGAAGGGGTTGGCGCAATCGCAGGGCGCGTCGACCACCACCTGCTCTTCGAGGCTCTGTCCGCCGACGGTGTTGTGCAGCGACACGATCTGTCCGCCGCGGTGCAGGTCGCGGGCGATATGAAAGGGTCCACCGAAGAAGCCGCCGCCCAGCCAGGCGTCGCGACCGACGGTGGTGATGCCCGGCTGATGCGCGTCGCCGCCCAGCTTGAAATCGCCGGCCACGTGCATGCCGCCCAAGAAGTTGTTCACCTCGGTGCTGGCCACGATGAGCGATCCGCCGACGGCCGTCGCGCCATGACTGCCGGCATAGCGGCCGTTGATGCCCACCGAGCCGCCGCCGTCTTGGGCGTTGGGATCGGGCGCACCGACCCGCGAATCGAAGCCCCGGGTGAAGAGCCCGCCGCCCGTGTGATAGTCGGCGCTCAGGTTGGACACGTCGGCGGCCGAAACCTGCGGCTGCCTTTGGCCGCTGGGCACGAACCCTGCGCCCCCGAGCCTCTCTTCTCTACCGGAGCGTGGTACATCGCTGGCGCGGACTCGGGACAGGAGAAGGCCATGATATCGATCGATGGATCGCGGGGCGAAGGCGGCGGGCAGATTCTGCGCACCAGCTTGGGGTTGTCGCTGCTGACCGGAACACCCGTACGGCTGTTCAATATTCGCGCGGGGCGACGCAAGCCCGGCCTGATGCGACAGCACCTCACGGCCGTTGAGGCCGCGGCGCGGGTGGGCAGCGCGCAGGTCGAAGGCGCTGCGCTCAAGTCGCAAGAGGTCGTCTTTCGCCCGCAGGGCATCCAAGCCGGGCACTACGCCTTCAAGATCAGCACGGCCGGCAGCGCCACGTTGGTGCTGCAGACGGTGCTGCCGGCGCTGCTCGCGGCAGACGGCCCGTCGACGCTCGTCTTGGAGGGTGGCACCCACAACATGAAGGCGCCGCCCTTCGACTTCTTGAAGCGCTCGTTTCTGCCCATTCTGGAGCGCATGGGGCCCCGCATTGACGCCCAGTTGGAGCGGCACGGCTTCTACCCGGCGGGGGGTGGGCGCATGGTCATCGACATCACGCCGGCGCCGTTGCAGCCCATCGAGCTGCATGCGCGGGGCGCCATCGTAGCCCGTCGGGCGCGGGCGCTGGTGGCGCACCTGCCGCGCCACATCGCCGAGCGCGAGCTGCAGAGCGTGGGCAGCCGCCTGAACTGGTCGCCCACCGAGCTGCATGTCGAAGAGATCACCGACAGCGCGGGGCCCGGCAACGTGCTGTTCATCGAGGTCGAAACCGAACACGTCACGGCGGTCTTCACGGGCTTCGGTCGCAAGCGCATGCGCGCCGAGCAGGTGGCCGTCGAGACGGCTGACGAGGCGAAGCGATGGTTGGCGCATGGCGCGCCGGTGGGTGAGCACCTGGCGGATCAGCTGATGCTGCCGCTGGCGTTGGCCGGCGGCGGAGGCTTCACGACGGGTCCGCCGTCGCTGCATGCGACGACCCAGATCGAGACGTTGGGGCTGTTCTTGGACGTGCCGATGCGCTTCGAGCAGGCCGACGACCGGCAATGGCGCTTCGAAGTCGGCTGACGCCGAGCGCTGCGACTTTGAAAGACTACTGAGAGTCCAACCAGATCCGGGCGCGCTTGCGGATCTTCGTCTGCCAGATCGCGACGGCGTTGCGGGTCGCGCCCAGCAGCTCGGCGGTCTCTTCGACGGTGCGGCCGTCGGTATACAAGCAGCGCATCACCAGCCGACCGCGCCCTTGCAGTTCGGTGTCGAGGTGGGCCACGAGCCCGTCGAGCAGATCGCGCGCCTCGACCGCGTCGCTCGGGGTAACGCCGCAGCCCTTGAGCATCGATTCGGTGGGCAGCTCATCGTGAATCATACCGCCGCCTCGCTTCTGCGCCGACGCGTTGCGCACGACGTCCTTGGCCGCCCGACGCGCGATCACGCCCACATACGCCTGCAACGGCCGCTGTCCGTCATAGGCCCGCA
>JBNMOZ010000245.1:0-8358 GCA_051276005.1 Bradymonadia bacterium
GGGGGAAGTCCCGACCGTGAGCGGCACCGGTATGCAAGACGCGGCGGCTGCGAGGTGATGCGGGCATGGTGATCATCCTGTCCAGTTTTGGCGGTCGCGCGCTGCTTGTGTTGGTGCTGATGTTTGCGGCGGCGGGCTCGGTGGCGGCGCCCGCGGAGCAAGCCCGGGCGAAGCCGACGGATCCTCGAGCTGCGCTGCTGGCGTTGGCCAAGCCGCCGGTGGGGCTGAAGAGCAGCCTGCAAATGTGTGTGGCTGGCGCCGAGGCCGTGGCCTGCCGACTCGCCTGCGACGGCGGCGAGGCCGACGCATGCTACGTGCTCTGGAAGATGTCGCTGAGAGGCAGCGGCGGCGCGACGAAGCTCGCCGAAGGCTCGGCCGAGCTGCTGGCGATCTGGCTCACTCAACAACGCGCTGCTGAGCGGAAGTGTCGTGCAGGAGACGCTGGGTCTTGCTTGCGGGCGATGGTGTTGTACGAGAGCAGCCCACTCGCCTCGCCGGCTCTGGCCCGCGAACTCAAGGCGCTGGGTCAGCCGCTGTTTCTCCGCGCCTGCGAGGGTGGCGACACGGACGCGTGCGCCGGGGTCACGATCGACGCGCGAGATCGGGCGCTGCGGCGCACATGGGCGACGACCGTCGAGACGATCGCCGTGGAGGCCTGCGGGCGCGGTGACTACAAGGGCTGCCAGCGACTGGTCCGCAACAGCAGCGACGACCCAGACGCGGTAAAGGGCGTGGGCCTGCGCATGGTTGAGCTGGCTGAGAAGCAGTGTGTCGAGGAGCGCGATGGCGGCGCCTGCCACGTCGCCGCCGAGCAGCATCGCAGCGGCGGGCATGTGAAACAGGACATCGGCCGCAGCCTGGGCCTGTACGGCATCGCCTGCCAGCAGGGTGAGGCGTACGACTGCCAGCGCCTCGGCGAGCTTTATGAGAAGGGCGAGCCGCTCGCCGATGCCGAGATCGTCGCCGCCTTTGCAGCGCGCGCCTGTGATCTGGGGAGCGCATGGGGCTGCGGCAAGCAGCCCGCGAAGCCCGTCGCGATCACCCCCAAGGTGGCCGAGGCGCCGCTGCGGATTACGCGGGCGACCGCCCCGGCGACGAACACCATCGCCGAAGAGGTCCGCGCAATCCGCGCGGCCTCGGGGGCCGACCTCGCCGCCCTCGGCGCTCGACTCCGCAATTTCGCTGGCCGCGGTCGGCCGGCGCGCGCGGCTCTGCTCGAGCTCGCCGTCGACACCGAGCTGTCGAAGAACCATCGCCAGGCAGCCGGGGCGCTGTCGGCGGCGGTGCTCCTGTTCTGCCGTGATGAGTCGGTCGAGCTGGCGACGAAGTCTGCCAATCCCATGCAGGTAGTGGCCGCGGCGCGCAACCTGGCGCTCATCGGCGGCGCCGCCAACAATCAGGTCCAGGCGCAGATCGCGGCGCGCTTCAAGGGTCGTGACGACAGGCTCGTAGCGGCCGTCGAGAGCTTCGCCGACGCGGCGCCCGCCAACGCCCGTCTCACCGACCATCAGCTCGAGCTGCTCGACAAAGTCTATTCACTGCGCGACCGCGACCAGGTCTTCATAAGCGCGGCTGCTCTGGCGGTAGATCACCAAGAGAACCTCGCCTGGGCGCTCAAGCGCATGCTCACCCTACCGATGGAGCGCGCTCACCAACTGACGATCATCGCAATCATTCGGAGTCGCACCAAGTAGCCAACACGTCAGCGGATCCTGTTGAGCACGGTCAGCTTAGTCATGGCGCCACAGGGTGCGCGCTGGTTGGGTCGCACCGCGCAGAGCGAGGCAAGAACCTCCGGGGCGGCCACCTGCCGGTCCGGGGTGGGCTGGTGGTCGCCGAACGTGACCGGCGCTGGCGATCTCTTCCTGGTGTACGTAAGGTTCTGCTGATGTCGGTCAAGGTATACGTGTATTGCATCACACGAGTGGACACTTTCTAAACGGAATGAGATTATCCATTATGGGGACCAAGCGACGGCTCTACGGCGCTGACTTCAAAGCCGAACTCTGCGAGCCCGCGCTGTCGGGCGCCCAGGCCTTCGGCTCGCTCAGCAGCGAGCACAGCATCTGTACATCGTCCATCTATGGCTGGATTCGTGAGGCCACGATCGCCCTCGGCGACGGCCTTGGTCAGCCCTGCGGGGCATGAACTGCGCTTCATCAGCCAGCCTGGGTTGGCTGGGCAATAAATCTGTCCGCACAAACGGGACAAGGCCAAACAGGCAAATGGGGGGACGATGGATTCTAAGAGGCTGAGATTGTGGCGAGTAGGCGTACTTTGCGCGGCCCTGCTGGGCGGCTGGGCGTGCGATGACGCCGAGAGCGGGGGTGCTCCGGGCGCAGACGCCGTGGCGGGCGACGCCTTTGTGGGCGACGCCTTAGTGATCGACGCTTTGGTCATCGACGGCACGAGCGACGCTGGGCCGCCCGACGGGGCGATGACCGACGGCGCCATGCCTGACGGCGATCTGCCTGACGGCGCGATGACCGACGGCGCGATGACCGACGGCGATCTGCCCGACGGCGCGATGACCGACGGCGATCTGCCCGACGGCGCCCCGCCCGACGGCGCCCCGCCCGACGGCGATCTGCCTGATATGGCGGGCGAAGATTCTGACGCCGACGGCGATGGCGTGGACGGCAGAGACGACAACTGCCCGCAGACGCCAAACGCCGATCAGGTCGACAGCGACCGAGACGGCGCGGGCGACGCCTGTGATCCCGATCCGCAGACGCGCAACTACACGACGTCGGCGGGTCGGTTGGTCTTTGTGGGCGGTTTGACGACCGGCGATGTGCACTCAGCGATCGGCGGCGCCGCCTCGGGGCACATGCGGGCGCAGAGTCCGCGATACCGCACGACCGCGCGGTTGCTGCCATGACGACGATGACCGCGATGAAGACCACCAAGATCAAGACCAAAAAGAATCACAAGGACCTGTCCATGATCCGGCGCGCTCTGCTCACCCTCGCTCTCGCACTCTGTCTGCCCACTTTGGCGCAGGCGCAGGACATCACGCTGAGTTGGCAAGGCCAGCTCAGCGATCTGGCCGGTGCGCCCGTGAGCGCTGATTTGCCCATGACGTTTCGGATCTACGATCAAGGCAATGGCGGGCAGGCCCTGTGGTCCGAAACCACCAACATTGCGGTGGTCGATGGCGCGTTTGTGGCGGTTTTGGGGGCCGAGACGGCGTTCCCCGCCTTTGACCCCGCTGCGCGGCTGTTCGTCGGCCTGACCGTCGGTGATGACGTTGAGCAGGCGCCGCGGCTCGTGATGGGCGGCGCGTTGCGGGCACAGCATGCGCGCGTCGCTGCCGAAGCGCTCGATGTGAGCGGGCGTGACATTCACCCCGGCACCGTGAGCATCGGCAACGTGATGGTCATCGACGCCGCTGGGCGTTGGGTGGGCGCGCCGATCGGTCAGGTGGGCCCGGCGGGGCCCGTGGGTGCGTCGGGCGCGGATGGTGCCGCAGGGCCGGCCGGGGCGGCCGGTGCCCGTGGTGATGTAGGAGCGCCGGGGGCGGCGGGCGCGATGGGCGCGCGCGGCGAGGCGGGCGTGGTGGGCGTGCCGGGCGAAGTGGGTCCCATCGGACCACGAGGCCTGTTGGGCGTACCGGGCGCTCAGGGTGTGCGGGGTGTGCAAGGCGAGCAGGGCATCCAGGGCGACGTGGGGATCCAGGGCGTGCCGGGCGCAGTCGGCCCGTCCGATCCATTCCCGCGCGTGTTGATCCGGCCCCGCGCCGAGGGCAACCCGCCCGCAGGCAACTCGACGGTCTGCCTCAACGGCGCCGGGAACATTGGCACCGAATGCCCGATCCTCAAGTGGATGGGCGTGACGTACAACGCATACTCGTACGATGATGACCGCCAAGCGATGCGAATCATCGGGACGGTCGATACGACCGGCGCGGTCATTCTCGACGTCAACCGAAACGGCGCTCGATACGTCCAGGCGATCGATATCGGCGCTGGCGTAATTACGTTCACGGGTCAGGACGACCGATCGGTGACCCTGAACTACACCGCGCCCACCTGGATCCTGCGCCAGCCTTGAGGTTGCCAGCGGAGTCGTGGCCCGCGGTGGTGGCGATCGGCGCCAGACCCTGCGACGCTGTGCTCAACAGATCACGGAGCAAACATGGCCAGTGGTGACGGAGACGACCTGCTCGGGCAGATCATCGAGCAGACCATGCAGGTGGACGATGAGCCGCTCAAGCGGCGCGAGCCTGCCCCGATCGATCCGCGATTGCAGGCGCCGCCCGAAGAAGACGCGCCGCGCCGATGGGCGCACGATCCCGACGTGACGGCTGACATCGGCGGTATTCGGGTGGGGCATCGCTTCGAGTTCTCAGACTGTGGCGAAGATCTCGACGGCGCCTGGGTGGTCAAGGCGCTCAACCTGCAGCACCCCAACCCGGCGCAACGGACTCTGACGGCCGAGCGGCCCACCGGCGGTCCGCCCTACATCAAGATGACCGAGATCGACTTCCTCGACGAGCTACGCCTCGGTCGCGCCCGCATCATCTGACGGCGCCAGCAGCGTCGCAAACAGGGCCTGCACCTCGGGGCTGTCGAAGGCGGTCCAGCGCGCGTCGAAGTTGAGGCGTTCGGTCGCCTCGCGCGCTTCGAGCTGCTTGATCAGCTGATTGACCGCGCGTCCGGTCCGCGCAGGCGCGCCGCAGGCCTTGAGCTGCGCGGCATGCCCCGCCAAAGCCGTGTACTGAATCGACACATCATTGAACTCGCCCAGATGTGACTGCAGCCGTCGCATATGCTTGATCGCCGGCTTGATCAGGGCAGGTCGATGCACCGTGCGGAAGAACTCAAGCAGGTAGCGCAGCTTCTTGCCGGTCTTGCGCAACGCGTGCAGCGACTCGGCGGGGCTCTCGGGCGTAATCGCGCGCCCCTCCGCGCAGACCGCAGCGTAACTCTCAGCCGTACGTATGCGCGCGATCTCACCGATCGGCTGCCCGGCAGCGGGCTTCGTCGACGGCGCGAGCGCGACTAAGAATTTGAGCCAGCGGGCGTGAATCGCTGCGAAGCCCGGGCTCGTCAGGGCGCGCACCATGGCCGCCTGATTGGGTGCCCGCAGAGTGCGCAGTAAGCCCCCAAACGGGTCGAGAGCCGACTGCAGATCGGGCGGCAGTTCGCCCTGATAGACTGGGAGGCGCTGAAGGTAGACGTCCAGATCACGCACCGGCGTCGTCACCTCGCCCAGCCACTTCAGGCCCGCCTCCAACGGCTCGATCGTCTGCCGCCGCCAAGCCGGGCGCAGGGCCCAAAGCGCGGCTCGCGTTCGACGCACCGCGACCCGCAGATCCTTGAGGAACTCGGCGTCGAGATCGCCGATGACGCCCGGCAGATTGCGGATGAAGTTTCCGTGCAGCGTAGTGAGCACGGCGCGACCCGCTTGGTCGGTCGGCGCCTGGGGATCGATGCTGATCTTGATGCGCCGCGAATAGTCGTCAGGTCGGCGCTCAAGGGCGCGCAACGCCTGCTTGAGCAGCGACTTGCGCTTGGGCAGTTGCCAGGCGATGCGCAGCGCGTCGACGGCCGGCGCCGGACCCGCGAGCCACAGCAAGACCCCCAGCTCGACCTCGACGCCAGTCTCAGGATCCACCGCTTGCCAGCGCCCGATGCCGCCCCGCACGCGGCCCTTGTGGAAGGTATGTTCGATGCCGTCGACGCCGACCCGAGGCAGCAACGCGCGTTGCTGAGCCAAGGGCAACAGGTCGCTCTGCAGGGCAGGCGAGGCGTCGGCTGCATACCTCGGCGGGGCGCTCTGCCGGGTCTGGACCGGACCGCCGGCGGGCAGCCAGCGCGTGCGGTCGGCGCTGACCTCGTGGATGAGCATCGACTTGCCGCGATGCAGCCGCCAATCGAAGGTGTCGTACCAGATGCGCTGGCACGGCCGGGCGTCGCCGACCGTCACCGGGAGGGCGGCGATGGCGTCCTCGAGGGTGCCGGTCATCAAATGTACGGCGGCTTCAGCGTAGCTGCTCATCGGGTCCTGTCTGTTGCGCCTCAGGCCAGGCGCGATAGGGGAATTCGGCAAGCGCCGAGTTGAAGTAGCGCGGGTCGTCGGTGACCTCGGGGCCCAGCCACGCGGGTCGCTCGAAGGGCTCGTCGACGGCGCCCAGCTCGACCTCGGCCACGATCAGGCCCTGGTTTTCGCCCTCGAAGACGTCGATCTCGAAGACGTGGGCGCCGAGGGGTTCGCGGTAGCGGGTCTTGCGGACGCGGCCCACACACAGGGCGAGCATCGCGTCGGCATCGGCGAGCGGGATCGGGTACTCGAATTCGGCGCGGCTCGGTCCCACGTTGCGCCCTTTGACGGTGAGCCAGGCGGCCGCGTCGGTGCGCCGCACGCGGACGGTCCGCGCGGGCACCAGACACAAATAGCCCTGATCGATCAAGACCCCGGGGGTCGCTGGGCGCCACCGGGTTTGCACACGAAACTTACGCTCAATTTCTACTCCCATGTACGCAGTGTGGCCTGCGCGGCGTCAGATCGCCAGTGACCCCACCGACCCGTCGATCGGCGCCGCGCGAAACCCGACCGATGCGCCGCGCGAAGCTGCTAGGCTCGCCCGTCACCGAGAGCGAGGTCGAGTGGAGACAAACGGGATCGCCGAGCGCGTCAGCGTGTACGATTTGCCCGAGGTCTATGACATCGCCTTTGGCTATCGCGACATCGCCAGCGAGGTCAAAGTGCTGCTCCGCTGGTACGCCGACTTCGCGGGTCGAGCGCCCCCACAACGGATCGTCGAGTTGGCCTGCGGCCCCGGGGCGCATGCGCTGGCCTTCGCGAAGCTGGGCGCCGCCGTCGTGGCCGTCGATCGTGCCGATACGATGTGCATGTACGCCCAGCAGGCCGCCGTCGCGGCCGACCTCTCGGTCGACGTGATCTGCGCCGACATGACCAACTTCGTGCTCGATACGCCCTGCGACCTCGCGATCTCGATGCTCGACTCGGTCTCCCACCTGACGACCCTCGACCAGATGGTGGCGCACCTGCGGGCCGTGCATGACGCGTTGCGCCCCGGCGGGCTCTACATCGCCGAGATGGCGCACCCCGGTGACTTCATGACCAGGCGACCGCGCACAGTGACGCGTTGGGTTCAGCGGCGCGGTGATATGCAGGTCCGCATCGCGTGGGGCGCAGACGGCGATCGATTCGATCCCACCACGCAGATCGGGCTGGCGACGGTGCTGCTGCGGGTCACAAGCCCCAAGGGCATTCGCACGCTGCTCGATCAGGTCGAATATCGGCGCTGGACGCGGCTTGAGATGGAAGCGGCCGCGCGGTTGGCTGGCCTCGAGGCGGCCGCGTGGTTTGGCGCCTTCGATCAGAACGCGCCGTTCGACAATGAGCCCGGCTCGTGGCGCATGGTGCCGGTGCTGCGCCGACCCCGCGCCGGCTGATCGTTGCCGATCGTCTGAGTGGCCGCATTCAACGTGATAGCATGCCGGATGCGCACCCTCATTTTCGGCGATCTCCACCTTGGTGACGGCCGGCTCCGCGAGAGCGCCGACTGGCCGACGGCCGCGGCAATCCCCGCCTTGATCCACGCCCACGACGCCGCCCCGCTGCGGCTCGTCCTCAATGGCGACATCGTCGACTTCATCCGGGCATCCGCCCGGGCGACGGGGCTCGACCCCGAGCCAGCGCTGCCCCAAATCGACGCCATCCTGCTGCGCTGGCCCGACGTGTTCGGCGCCTTTGAGCACGTGCTCGCCCAAGGCGGCGAGATCGTCTGGCGGTGCGGCTGTCGCGACCTGCCGCTGACGCTGGGGGGCGTGCAGCAGCGCGTCCGGCGGGCGCTCGGCAACCGCGGTGGGCTGCGCTTCGAGCCGGTCGATCAGCCTACGATTCTGCGATTTGGGGCGGCGAAGGTCGGGGTCACGCACGGCGCCCACGCCGATCCCACCGAGCGCGTTCGGCTGGATCTGCTGCCCGATGATGGCGGCGCGACGCCCGGCTTTCGGCCCAGTCGCGGGGCGGTCTTGGCGCGGCGGGCGCTGCTGCCTTTGAGCGAGGCCGGGGTCCACTTCGCCGACCTGGTGGGCCCGCGGGTAGCGGCTGGGGTTCTGGCGGCGGCGGCGATCGATCCCAGCGCGTTCACGCAAGTTCGCGTCGCGCACGGGCTGCGGGTCGATTGGGACGCGCTCTTGGGCCGGCGGCCGCGCAGCGCGACTGATGATCCCCTCGACTTGACGGCCGCCATCGCCGCGCTCGACCTGGGGGCCGTCGAGATCTCCGAGATGCGCGCCGCCTTGGCGCGGGGCCGCGCCGATGACGTCGATCGCTGGCGCATCTGCGCGCTGCGCGCCTGGGCGCAGGGCCACGAGGTCAACG
>JBNMOZ010000246.1:0-8310 GCA_051276005.1 Bradymonadia bacterium
CACCGTCGATAGCCCCGAGCAGAGTCTACGGCCAAGCGAGTTCGACGACTACATCGGCCAGCCGCGGGTCAAAGAGAACCTGCGCATCTTCGTCGAGGCCGCCCGCAACCGCGGCGAGGCCCTCGATCATGTGCTGCTGAGTGGTCCACCCGGCTTGGGCAAGACGACGCTCGCGCATATCATCGCCAACGCCCTCGACGTGAAGCTGCACCTGACCTCGGGCCCCGCGCTCGAGAAGAAGGGCGACCTGGCGGGCATCCTGACCAACCTCGAAGCCAACGACGTGCTGTTCATCGACGAGATCCACCGCCTGAGCGCGGTGGTCGAAGAGAACCTGTACCCGGCCATGGAGGACCGACGCTTCGACGTGGTCATCGGCGAGGGCGTCTACGCGCGCAGCTACCCCATCGAGCTCAAGCCCTTCACCTTGGTGGGCGCGACGACCCGCGCCGGCCTGCTCACCTCGCCGATGCGCGACCGCTTCGGCATCGTCGAGCACCTCGAGTTCTACACGCTCGAGGAGCTGGCGCTGATCGCCGCGCGCTCGGCGCGACTGATGGGCATCCCCCTGCATGACGAAGCCGCTGAGACCCTCGCCGCTCGGGCCCGAGGCACGCCGCGCATCTGCAACCGACTGCTGCGCCGCGTGCGCGACATCGCCGAGGTGCGCGCCGACGGCATCGTGACGCCCGCCGTCTGCGAAGACGCCCTCGACCAGCTCGACGTCGACCGCGCCGGCTTCGACCGCATGGACCGCCGGCTGTTGCTGAGCATCATCGACAAGTTCGATGGTGGGCCCGTCGGCCTCGACACGATCGCCGCGGCGATCGGCGAAGAGCGGCAGACCGTCGAAGACATGTACGAGCCGTACTTGCTTAAAGAGGGCTATTTGATGCGCACGCCCCGCGGTCGGGTGGCGACGCGCCGCGCATATGTGCACTTTGGTCGACCCTGGGGCAGTCCCCAGGGCAGCCTTATTTGAGAGGCAGTCTACTTTGACAGGCAGTCTACTTTGGCAGGCAGTCTACTTTGACAGGCAGTCTACTTTGAGAGGACCCGTGCAATGAGAGCGATCGTGACGATGACGCTCCTTGGGTTGGGGGCCTGCAGCAGCAGCGCCCCCGTGCCCACCCGGGCTCCGCCCAAGCAGGCTTTGGCGACGGCGAGGGCGCGCATGACCGAGCGCGGCATCCAGCTTGACGAGGCCGGCGCCCGCCCAGATCGGCTGCGCACGACGTTTCATTGCCACGCGCCCTACGACAGCTTCGACGTCACCTTCGCCGGGTCCGATCCCGCGCCGCGCCCGTTCGAGATCTCAGGCACGATCGAGCAGCGCGAAAAGGAGAAGGCGCGCTGCCCGTACATGATGCGCGCCGAGATCACGACCGTCGAGGGCGCGCTGCAGGTCGACACGGAGTGGTGGCGGCTGGCCGAGGGCAAGTGCGAATCGACGGGCAACGCGCTGCTGGGCAAAGCGATCTGTCAGTACGATTGGAAGGGCGCGGCGCCGCCCGATGACGCGCGCACCTTCGTGCAGGGGCTGCTGCGCGGGTTGTAGCTGAGGGTCGCCGTATATTGGCGGCATCCTGACCCTTGCGGCCCGGCGTGCATCCCGCGACAGTGCGACGGATCACCTCGCCCGGAGCGCCTCATGTCCCGCAAACCCTTCGACACCGTCCTCATCGCCAACCGCGGCGAGATCGCCGTGCGCATCGCCGATGTGCTGCGCAGCCGGGGCATCCGCTCCATCGCTGTGTACAGCGAAGCCGACGCCGAGGCGCCCCACGTCAAGGCCGCCGACGTGGCCGTGCCCATCGGCGAGTCGGCCGTGCGCGAGAGCTATCTGGTGCATGAGCGCATCCTCGCCGCCGCGATGGCGCATGGCGCGCAGGCGATCCATCCGGGCTATGGTCTGTTGAGTGAGAACGCCGACTTTGCGCGGTCTTGCGAGGCGGCGGGCATCGTGTTCATCGGGCCGTCGCCCGAGGTCATCGACCAGATGGGCGACAAGGCGGTCGCGCGATCCACCGCCGAAGCTGCGGGCGTGCCCGTCGTGCCGGGCAGTGATGGCCCGGTTGAGGACGCCGACGCTGAGGCTTTGGCCGAGACGCTGGGCTATCCGGTGCTGGTCAAGGCCGCGGCGGGCGGCGGCGGCATCGGCATGCAGGTGGTCAAGAAGGCCAACAAGCTGCAAAAGGCGCTGCAAAGCTGCCGAGATCGCGGCGCGAGCAGCTTCGGCAACCCCACGGTGTACTTGGAGAAGTACATCGAAGCGCCGCGGCATATCGAGATTCAGGTGCTCTTTGATCATCACGGGCATGGCATCCACCTGTTCGAGCGCGAGTGCACCCTGCAGCGGCGCCACCAAAAGGTGGTCGAAGAGGCGCCGAGCGTCTTCGTGCAGTCGCGCCCGGCGTTGCGCGACGCGCTGTATGCCGACGCGGTGCGGGCTGCGGCGTCCATCGGGTATCGCAACGCGGGCACCGTCGAGTTCATCGTCGATGCCGAGGGCAACCACTTCTTCATCGAGATGAACACGCGGCTGCAGGTTGAGCACCCGGTCACCGAGGCGATCACCGGCGTCGATCTGATCAGCTGGCAACTCGACATCGCCGCCGGTCGCCGCTTGACGATCACCCAAGCCGACCTGGCCATCGACGGCCACGCGGTGGAGTGCCGGCTGTACGCCGAGGATCCCGCCAAGCACTTCATGCCGCAGCCGGGCCGCATCGACACCTATGTGCCGCCGACCGGCGAGGGCATCCGCGTCGACAGCGGCGTGGGGCCCGATCAGGACGTCACGCCGTATTACGATCCGATGCTCGCCAAGATCATGGGCCACGCCCCCGATCGCGCCACCGCGCTCGCTCGAACCGGCGCCGCGCTGGCCGCCTTCGAGATCGCGCCGCTGGTCACCAACCGCGCGTTCTTGGTCGAGGTGCTCGCGCATCCCCATGTTCAGGCGGGGGAATTCGATACCAGTTGGCTTGAGCGGTTCGCCAAGGGCAAACTCTGAGCCGTTTCGAACACGCGGGCCATTTTTGAGCGCGCACGATCTCGAGCAATCAAGGAGCACCGATGGACATCAAAGCGCATATCACCGGCACCGTCTGGAAGATCGAAGTCGAGGTCGGTGATGAGATCGAGGAAGAGGAGACCGTGATGATCCTCGAGTCCATGAAGATGGAGATGCCCATCGAGGCGCTCGCGGACGGCACCATCACCGAGATCCTGGTCGTGCCGAATGAGCCCGTTCAAGAGGGCCAGGTCGTCGCCCGCATGACAGAGGACTAGACCCACCTCGCCAAGCTGTGTCTGCGCTAGATCGCGCCGAAGAACAGCGCGGCCCACCCCGCCAGCAGCGTCACGCCCACGGCGACCGGCGCCCAGTCCCAGCGCAACCCGCGATCGAGCGCGCGCAACGCGTCTACATCGGCGGCAGTGGTTTCGCTGCGGTCGATTTTGCGCAGCTGAGCCCGCGCCGTCCTGAAGTCGCCGGCATCGAACGCCGTCAACGCCGCGCGCACGTCGGGGTGTTGCTTGAGCAGCGGCCCGTCACCGAGGGTCGCGGGCTGGGTCATCGCAGGCTGGGTCATCGCAGGCTCAGCTTGCGCTGTCGCGGCAGCATCTTCTCGGCCGTCTCGGCGGCGATCCAGGCGCTCAGGCAGTCGCTCTCAAGGCCCAGACCGGGCAGCGCCCACGGCCCCACTCGCAAGACGTTCTTGAGCGGCCCGCGGATAGGCCGGCGAAACAGGCCGAGCAGATCGTGCTCTTCGCCCAGCGTGGGCAGGGCGCAGCTCTCGGTCAGGTCGGTGCCGACGTCGGCGAAGGGCGTTAAGCGGTCGAGGTTGGCCTCGGCGTTGCCGCTCATCCACGCCATGCGCAAGCCGTCATCGGTGACGCGCACCCGGGTGGGCGTCGCGCCATCGGTGGCGATCCACCCGCAGGGATCGAGCAGCTCGGGCGGACGCATGCGCTCGGGCACCATCGCGATGCGGACGCGGGCGGGGGGCGCGACGGGGGCCGGCGTGCCCAGCATGGCCGCGACCGATGCGTCGTCATCGGCGAAGATGACCACGTCGGCGGTGTATTGGCGGTGCCGCTGATCGAAGACCGCCGTCACCTTGCGGCGCTTGATGTGCACCGAATGCGCGATGCGATCCGACTCGGCGATGCCGCCAAACGTGCTCAGCTTGTCGGCGACAATTTCGGTCAAGTCGGCCGCACCATTGCGAAACTGGCTCACGCCATGACACAGGTGCCAGATGGCCCGCGCGCCGCCCGCGCGAATGGGACCGTCGGCGTCCTCATGCCGCCCAGCGACCGCCAGCAGGGCCCCGATCAAGCGGCGGAGCACCGGCACCTCAGACCAGGGCGGGGCGACGCCGACCAGCAAGCCCACGGGCAGGTTCATGACCTGGCGCCGCAGCAATCGCCGCGCGGCGAAGCCTTCGGGCGGCAACTCGATGTCGCCAGAGAGCACCGTATCGAGGGAGCGGCCGTAACCTTCGACCCGATCGAACAGCCGAACTAATTCAGCGCGCGCGTAGGGGAAGGCGTCGGCCAGCACGCGCCCGCGCGCTTCAAACGTCGGCTCGAGCGTGAAGCGGCGGTCGGGCAGCGCCAGCGTGATCGGGCGCGGCGGCCCGTCGAGTCGGGTGCGCACGGTGTGCACCAGGCCAAGCTGGTCGAGCACACGCTGCACGATGGGGGCGTTGAGGGCGAAGATCGGCGGCGCCGGCACGGCATCGAGGGGGGCGGCCGGCGCGAGCACGCGCACGCGACGACGCCGGCGGGCCAGCAAGGCCGCAGCGATGTAGCCCGCGAGGCTCTGGCCCACGACTACGACGTCATAATGTTCAGCGGGAGCCACCACGCAGCCAAGCTACGCAAAGGGCGGAGCGCATACCAGAGCCTTTCGCAACCGCGCGGTGTCACAACCGGGCCCGGTCGGTCGGCGAGGCTTGCCAGCGCGGCCATGCCTCCGGTATTCGACGGCATGCATGTCGACGCCCTGATCCCCGCCTGGAACGAAGCCGAGAGCCTGCCCACCGTGCTCGATGGCCTGGCCAATCGCGGCCTGCGCCGCGTGGTGGTCGTCGACAACCGCAGCGACGATGGCACTGCCGACGTCGCGCGTGCCCATGGCGCTCAGACCGTCTGGTGCGGTCGCCGCGGCTATGGCAGCGCCTGTTTGCGAGGCATTGACCACCTGCAGATCGACCCGCCCGACGTCGTGGTCTTCCTCGACGCGGACGGCGCGGACGACCCCAACGACCTCGAAGCGCTGCTTGAGCCCATTCGATCGGGCGAGGCCGAGATGGTCATCGGTTCGCGGGTCGAAGGCGCTGAGCCCGGCGCGCTCACGCCCGTTCAGGTCTTCGGCAACGCGCTGTCGTGCACGCTCATTCGGGCGTTCTTCGGCGCGAAGTTTACCGACTTGGGGCCGTTTCGGGCCATCACCTGGGACGCGTTGATGCGCTTGGAGATGGCCGACCCCGACTTCGGGTGGACGGTGGAGATGCAGGCCAAGGCGGCGCGCCGCGGGGTGCGTAGCGTTGAAGTGCCGGTGGCGTATCGTAGGCGGGTGGCTGGCCAGAGCAAGGTGAGCGGCACCATCAAGGGCTCGTTTCGCGCGGGCACGAAGATCCTCTGGACCATCGGGAAGGAGCGCCTGTGAGCGATGGTCCGCAGAACGAGCGTTCACAGAGCGAGGCGTCTAACAGCGCGCAGAAGCTGATGATCTTCGCCAAGTCGCCGGCGCCGGGGCGGGTCAAGACGCGCCTGGCCCCCGCGATCGGCGAGGCGGGGGCGGCGCGGCTGCACACGGCCTTCGTGCGCGACGTGGTCGCTCGGCACGACACCCTCGCGCGGGCGCTCACCGTGTGGCGGGCGGGCGACTTGGCGCATCCGCTCTGGGCCGAGTTGGGCGTCGATCTGGCGACGCAATGCGATGGCGATCTGGGCGACCGGCTGGCCGGCGCCTTCGCCACGGAGTTGGCCGATGGCTCAGCCGTGGTGGTCCTCGGCACCGACAGCCCGACGCTGCCGCAGGGGCTCGTCGACCGCGCGTTCGCTGATTTGCAGACGCACCCGGTCGTTCTGGGGCCGGCCTGCGATGGCGGCTACTACCTCATCGGCGTTCGGGGGGCGGTCCCGCCCGTCTTTAAGGGCATCGACTGGGGCACCGAGTCGGTCTTCGCGCAGACCGTCGAAGCCCTCAACGCCGCCGGTATCGAGTTTGCGGTGCTGCCGTACTGGTACGATGTCGACCGCCCCGACGACCTTCGCATGCTGCGCGCCATGCGAGCTCGTCTGCCGGATCCACAGCCGGCGCACACCCTGGCCGCGCTGGCTGAACTCGATGAGTGACACCCAACCGATCGACGCGGCCGGTCTCGACGGTGCAGAGCTGGACGCCCGCTACAAGGCGACCCTCGAGGCCCTTTTTGGCCTGACCCGCTTCGGCGAGAAGCTCGACCTGTCGACGCCTCGCGCCCTCAACGTCGCGCTCGGCGACCCGCTCAAGCAGTACCGCTCGATCCTCATCGGCGGCACCAACGGCAAGGGCAGCACGGCGGCGTTCCTCGAAGCGGTGTTGCGCGACGCCGGCTTCAAGACGGGCCTGTTCACCTCGCCGCACCTGGTCTCGTACCGCGAGCGCATGCGCATCGACGGCCGCGAACTGGGCAAGCGCAGCGTCATCGGGCTCGCCGAGCGGGTGCTCGGGCTCGACCTGGGGGGGCGCCAGCCGAGCTTCTTCGAGACCACCTGGGCCATGGCCGCTGAGGCGTTCGCGCTGGCCGAGGTCGACATCGCGATCTGGGAGGTCGGGTTGGGCGGGCGCCTCGACGCCACCAACGTCTGCGATCCGGTCGCGAGCGCCGTGGTCAGCGTGGGCCTCGATCACACCCACGTGCTCGGCGACACGATCGAAGCGATCGCCCGCGAGAAGGCGGGCATCTTTCGGCGCGGCCGCCCGGCGATGACGGCCGACATGTCTGCCATTGGGGTGCTGCAAGCCTATGCGCCGGGTCCGGTCGCGTTGGTCCGGCCCCAGCCGGGCCTGCCCGATCTGCCGCTGCCTGGCGCGCATCAAGTTCGCAACGCCGCCTTGGCGATGGCGCTCGCGTCGACGCTGGGCATCGAGCCGAACCCGGCTGCGCTGCAGACCGTGCGCTGGCCCGGCCGGGGCGAGCGCATCGGCAACGTGCTGCTCGACTGCGCGCACAACCCCCACGCCGTGCGCGCGCTCGCCGACTGGCTGCGCGCCCGCGTCGCGGGGCCGCTGCACCTGATCTTCGGCGCCATGGCCGGCAAGGACGTGATCGGCATGCTCGCGGGGCTGGCGCCGCTGGTGGAGAGCGTGGCGCTGGTCACGCCCGATTATCCGCGCCGCATGCCCGCCAGCGAGATCTTGCCCATCGCAGCGCAGCTGGGCATCGAGACGTATGACGCGGGGAGCGTCGCCGAGGCGTTGGCGAATCGGCCCGACGACATGCTCGCGCTGGTCACCGGCTCGGGCTTCTTGGTGGGCGAAGCGCGGGCGCACCTGCTGGGTCTGCCGTTCCCCGAGTGCGGCCTGCGCACGACGGCGCGATGAGCGCTGCCTCAGTGACCGACGGGCTCAGGGCGAGTGCATCGCCATCCCGCCGAAGGTCGCAGCCGGCGCGCAGAGCAACGGGGTCGTCATCGTCGGTCAGGTGAATTGGGTCGAGCGCTTCGGCGGCCTCACCGGCTGAGCCGCCCGGTCGCTCAGGGCCAGAACGTCGTGGGCAGGATGCCCTTTTGGCCCATGCTGGCCAGGTCCATCGCGATGGCGATGATCCAATGGGCCATCACCCCGCCCCAGATCGAGCGGTTCTTCATCGCCAACGTGCCCAGCACGATGCCCGCGATCAGGCTGCCGGCGCTCTCGGCGGCGGTCTTGAGGAAGTGGATCATGCAGTACGGCACGAGCATGACGAACACCGCGCCATAGCCCAGCACCGGGCGCAGCGCGTGCAGCAGGAAGCCGCGGAAGAAGAACTCCAGCGCCAAGAACTGGACCCCGTAGATCAGCTCCCAGATGAGCAGGTCGAACCCGCTGCGCCCCGCTTTCGTATAGAACGGGTAGATGCGCTGGAAGTCGTCGAAGTACGAGACGATGGCGACCACGACCAGGATTGGCACGACCAGCGCCAAGTATATCCAGATGTGTTTGAGGAACTGGCCCAGGCCCAGGTAGTGCTCGCGGATGTTTCGGCCGCAGGCCTTCAGATAGATCATCGGGATGATCATGTAGCCGACGACGCAGGCGCCGACCCAATG
>JBNMOZ010000247.1:0-8265 GCA_051276005.1 Bradymonadia bacterium
GACGGATATGCGCTGACGGATATGCGCTGACGGATATGCGCTGACGGATATGCGCTGACGGATATGCGCTGACGGATATGCGCTGACGGATATGCGCTGACGGATATGCGCTGACGGATATGCGCTGGACGGCCAGACGCCAGACGGTCAGACGTCGAGGGCCAAGACGCCGTCATCGCCGAAGCGCTCCACGCCGGCGCCGGCGTCTTGCAGGATGCGCATGTACAGGTTGGCCAGCGGCTGGTTGTTTCGCTGGTCGCCTCGCAGGTTGACGTAGCGCCCGGTCTCAAGCCCGCCCGCGCGGCCCACCAAGACGGCCGGCATGTCGTAGTGGGCGTGGCTGTTGCCGTCTTCGATCTCGCTGCCGAAGAACACCGTCGTGCTGTCCAAGAGCGGCGCGCCGTCGACCTCGGTCTCGTTGAGGCGCTGCACCAGGTGGGCGAGGATGCCGACCTCCCAGACGTCGATGTCCGCGAGGGTGTTGAGGCGGTTTTGATCGTTCTGGTGATGCGAGAGCTCGTGATGACCCGTCGGCACGCCAATCTCGGTGTGGGCGCGGTTGCTGCCGCCGTTGCCGAACATGAACGTGCTGACCCGCGTGATGTCGCAGCGCATCGCCTCGACCATGATGTCGAGCATGAGCCGGGCATATTCGGCCCGCGACTGCGGCTGGGAGTCCGGGCGCTCAAAGCGGGGTCCGCACATCAGGTTGTCGCGCTCAGCGGCGACCAGGCGGGTCTCAATCTCACTGATGCCGGTCAAGTAGGCGTCCATGCGGCGCTGATCGGCGACCCCCAGCCGTCGGTTCAACCGCTGCGCGTCTTCGCGCACAAAGTCGAGCACGCTGGTGCGTCGCCGCAGTCGACGGGCGCGGGCCTCGGGCGTCGCGTCGGGATCGACGACGCCGAACAAGCGGTCGAAGAGCAGCCGCGGGTTGGTCTCTTTGGGCAGCGGCGTCGACTCGTCGCGCCACGAGATGTTGCGGCTATACGCGCAGGAATAGCCCGAGTCGCAGGCCCCGCCACCGCCGCCGCCTTCGCAGCCGATCTCGACCGACGCGAACTGCGTCTGCCCGTCGTAATGCCGCGCCAAGACCTGGTCGACCGAGGTGCCGACCCTCAGATCAGAGGCGTGCTTATAGGGGTGCGCGCAGGTCAAGAACGTCGCTGTGCCCCGGGCATGGTCACCGGGACCGTCGCCCTGAGCGGCGCCAGCGTGGTTGTCCAACCCATTGATCACAAGCGTCTTTTGGGCCCAAGGCGCGAGCGCTGCCAGCGAACTGGCGTTGAGCGCCGCCGCGTCGAGGACACCCGCCTGGGCGGGCCAAAACCGGCTCATGTTGAAGCCGTTGGGCACGTAGAACGTGAACAATCGCTTGGGCGCGTCGGCGCCTTGCGCGAGGGCCCGGCCGGGGGCGACCAAGCCTTCAAGCCAGGGCAAAGCGAGCGCAGCGCCAGCACCGCGTAAGAAGCTTCGTCGAGAGAGGGGGCGTCGCGAGATCATTGGCCTGCCTCCGCGCTTCGATTCAAGAACAGCGGGCTCTGAACGATGGATTCGACGATGGCACCCGGTCGGTAGCCCGCGGTCGCAGCCGCCGCGTCGATGTCGTCGACCAAGCAGGCCTCTTCGGCGGCGAGCGTGCGGCCCAGCGAATACGTGATGATCTTCTCGAGCATGCAGGGCCCCAAGTTCGGGTGCTGACGAATCGCGCGCGCCATGCTCACGCCATCCACAAACGGCGTGTTGCCCAGCAGCAGGCCGGCGGGATCGATGACCTCACCGGCGTCCATCAGGCGGTAGGCCCCGGTCGCGTCGAACTGCTCGAGCCCGAAGCCAATGGGGTCCATGTTGACGTGGCAGGCGGCGCAGGCCGGATCAGCCCGGTGCTGCTCCATGCGCTGACGCAACGGCAAGTTCTGGTCGACCTGCTCGATCAACCCTTCGACGTTGGGCGGCGGCGGCGGCGGCGCCGCACACAGCAACTCCTCGAGCACCCACTTGCCGCGCCGAACCGGTGAAGTGCGGGTGCGATGTGAGGTCGCCGTCAACCAAGCGCCCTGCGTCAGCAGGCCGAGTCGACCCGCCTGCGGCAACGCGACGCGCTGCATGGCGTCGCCCTCGATGCCCTCGATGCCGTAATGCTCAGCGAGCCGCGCGTTGACGTAGGTGTAGTTGGCGTCGATCAGGTCGAGCAACGACCCCTCGCCCCGCCAAACGTCCGCGAACACCCGCGTGCTCTCCGCGATCATCGCGACGCGCAGATCTTCGTCGAAGTCGGGGAACAGCGAGTACTCAGGATCGGCCGCTTCGGTGTCGCGCAGGTGCAGCCATTGGGTGCCGAGGTCGTCGATCATGGCCGCCGAGCGCGCATCCGCGAGCATCGCCCGCGCCACTTCGCCCACCATCTCGGGCGTGTCGAGGCCGCCGTCGCGGGCCTGGTTGAGCAAAGCCTCATCAGGCACCGACCGCCACAAGAACGCCGCCAAACGCGTCGCGCGCTCATGACCGCTCAAGGCCTCACCGGGCGCACCGTCGGCTTCGACGCGCAGCAAGAAGTTGGGCGAGAGCAGCAGCGCATGCACCGCCTGCCGCAGACCGGCGCGGATGCCGTCTGGCTCGTCGGCTTCAGCGTCGACCAGGCCCCACAAACGGTCCAGATCGTCGTCGCTCACTTCGCGGCGCCACACGACCCGCGCAAAACGGTTCAAGCCTGCGCGCACGCACTCGGGCGTCGGCGCGAAGCCATCGCAGTCTGCGAAGAAGCGCTGCTCGAAGCGCGTCAGGCCGCCGCCGCCGCCGACTGGCCCTTCGATCTCCATGCGATCGATGAACAGGTTGCGGTCGCCGAGCCCGGCGCATTGCCCCGCGTCGAAGCGCTCTTGCGGGCAGTAGTAGTCGTTGGTGAAGCGAATCGTCACCGTGTGCGCGCCGGCTTCCAACTCGGCGATGCCGGTGTCGGCCGTCTCGAAGTCGGGGTTCTCGGCCGCCGTGCTGAACTCGCCCAGCGACAGGCCGTCGACGAGCACCTCATAGCGCACCACGTCGGGGCCTGCCTGGCCGCCGGCGACGCGCGAGCGCACCTGGTATTGCCCGGGGCTGTCCACGTCGAAGTCACCGGTCAAGTCGCCGTTGGACCACATGTTCCAGAAGTCGGCCTGAGCACGGCCCGTGCCGCTGGCCATGTCTTCGCCTTCAAGACTGCGACGCACGATGGCGCCCAGCCGATCCGGCAAGACCTCTTCGGCCAACGTGAACGCGGCCAGGTCGTACTTCTCGACGAGCAGCGGGCTGACGCTGAGCGATCCCGAGATGTTGTCGAGGCCTTGGCTGGAGTCGTCCGGCGGGAAGTCCTGCGCAGGCGTCACGTCGACGGCCAGCAAGTGGCGAATCGCGTTGTCGTATTCGGTGCGGTTGAGGCGCGGTATGATGAGCGGGCCCGGGCCATCCCAGCACTGCTCTTCGGGTACACCATTGAGGCGCGCGATCCAGCCGGCCAGGTCATCGCGGTTCGGCAACCCGGCGAACTGATCGAGGTTGTCGAAGTAGGCGCCGGTGGGCGGCATCTCAAGGAAGGCGCCCTGGCCCTGACCCGCGAGCAGGTCGAGTAGACCGCTCGAGTCGGGCTCGCCGGGCACGATCCAGGTCGGATCCGCGACGACCAGCGCTTCGAACTGCGCGAGGCTCTCAAACGACGGCTGGCTGGCACCGGGGCCGTGGCACATGCCACAGATCGGGAACATGGCGTTGTAGACGCGCTCGGTCGTCCACACCCCCGGACCGGGTTCGGGCTCGCCCTCAGGACCCGGTTCGGGCTCCGCGTCGGGGCCTGGCGCCTCGGGCTCGGGGGACTCTGGGCCGGGTGCCTCGGGGCCGGGCACATCAGGCCCTGGACCAACGGGCTCTACCGGGCCGGCCTCTTGGGGATCACACCCCACGAGAGCGACCAAGCCAGCGGCCAACAGTATGTGTTTTCTGAGACGGCGCCTGCGCATCTAAAACTCCCCCGCGATGCTCATGGAATATACGGTAGCAAAACACGCGGGCGGGCGCCCCTTAGAAGACAAACATTACATCGCGTCGACGGGTTGAATGCCCAGCAGCGCCATACCGGCGCCGATCATGCGGTGCGCGGCCTCGACCAGCTGCGCCAGGGCCACCTTGCGGCCGCCCTCGGCGTCCTTCACGCGGTAGTCACTGTCGCCGTAAAAGGTGTTGAAGGCGTTGACGATATCGTAGGTCGCCTTGGTCGCCAGGCTGGGCTTGCGATCCACCGCAGCCGACGCCATCTCGCCGGTGAACTTGAGCATCGCGGTGAGCACAGCGCGGGGCTTCTCTTCGGTCAACACTGCCCAGTCAGGATCGACCGCATCCAGGGCGCCCATCTTCGAGAGCACGCGACCGGCGCGCGCGTAGCTGTACTGGCAGCAAACCCCCGTCTCGCCATTCGGAGAGATGCTGGTCTCCTTGTCGAAGACGAAGGTCGTCGCGGGCGCATACTTGAGCAGGAAGAACTTCAGGCCGCCCAGCGCGATCGACTCTGCCGTGGCGGCCAGCTCAGCGTCAGCCGCATCGGCCAGGTTCTCCGACCCACGCGCCTTGGCGAGCGCGGCCGCGTGCAGCTCGTCCATCAAGTCGTCGGCGTCGACCACGTTGCCTTCGCGGCTCTTCATGCGACCGTCAGGCAGCTCAACCATGCCGTAGCTGAGGTGGTGCAACCGACCCTTCAGCTCGGGCCGCAGCGCTTCGAGGATGCCGAAGAGCACCCGGAAGTGATGGTTCTGCTCGTTGCCCACCACGTAGATGAGCTGATCGAACCCATGGGTCTCGAACCGGCTGACGGCGGTGCCGAGGTCCTGGGTGACGTACAGGCTGGTGCCGTCGGCGCGCAGCACGGCCTTCTGGCCCTCGAGCCCAATCTTCTCGAGGTCAAAGACCGTCGCGCCGTCGTCGATGACGTGGAACACGCCGCGCTCGACGCCCTCGGCGATCAGATCCTTGCCGAGCAGGTAGGTCGTGCTCTCTTTGTCGATCTGGTCGAAGTGCACGCCCATGCGGTCGTAGGTCTGTTTGAACCCCGCCTCGCACCAGCTGTTCATCGTCGCCCACAGCGCCCGCACTTCGGGATCACCCGCTTCCCAAGCCTGAAGCATCGCCCGGGTCTCTTGCCCCAACGCGCTCTCGCCGTTGAACCAGGCGTCCGTCTTGGGCGGCTCATCGGCGCCCACGAACTGCTCTTCGTATTCCGCTTTGAATGCTTGGGCGAACTTCACGTAGAAGCCCCCGACGAGGTGGTCGCCCTTGATACCCGTCGACGTCGGGGTCACCCCGTCGCCGAACTTGCGGTACGCGACCATCGACTTACAGATATGGATGCCACGGTCGTTGATGAGATTGACACGCACCACCTTCGCACCCGCCGCGCCCATCAGGGTCGCCACCGTGTGGCCGAGGATGTTGTTGCGGCAATGTCCCAGGTGCTGCGGCTTGTTGGTGTTCGGCGAGCTGTACTCGACGAGCACCGTCTGCCCCGCGAGCACGTCAGTGCGACCCAACGCCCCGTCGTCTGTCCGAGCCCAATCGACGACCTTTGCCGCGACCGCTGCCCAATCAAAGCGCAGGTTCAAGAAGCCCGCGACCGCGGTCGCCTCGGCAACGAGGGGATGCGCGCCGGCCAGTTCGGCGATGTCGGCAGCGATGGCCTGGGGCGCTTTGCGCAACGTGCGCGCGTATCGGTGGCATGCCATGGCAAGGTCGCCCGCGCCCTCACGGGTCGGCGGCGCCAGCTGCACCGCGCCCGGCGCGTCATGCTCAGCCAGCCACGCCGCGATGGGCGCGGCGATGCTTTCAGTAATTTCGGCGAAAAGATCGGTGGCCATTTTGCCCTATCCGAGTGTGGGACCTGCGAGAACTGTGGGAACTGAGGGGGGCGCATTGTGCGTAGCCGATCGGTTCGACGCAACACCTGCTGCATCCTGCCGTCTGCTGAACTACCCTGGCGTTGTGTTGCGCAGCGCCGTTCTGCCCTTGTACATACTTGTGACCCGAATTGAGAGGAGCTGAGAGATGCGTGCAATCCTCATTGTATCCGCCGCGTTTGCCCTGATGGCCTGTGAAGGCCTGACTGGTGGCAACGGCATCAGCGAAAGCGACGTCGACAACATCTCGGCCGGCGACGCCGTCGGCGTCGTCTTTACCGGTAAATGGGACCTGCAGACTGAGGTGACCGAGAGCTCCTGCATCGGCATCCCGGGCCTTCCGGTCAGGGGTGAAAAGGAAGACGACTCCGTAACCTTCGCCCAGAGCGGCGGCTCACTGACCCGTATCTTCGACGAGTTCGGCGACAGCTATCGGTTCAATGGCGCCGTCAACCAGGACGGGACCTTCATCTACGGCGACTACTACAGCTTCTCCCTCGCCGGCATCGAGTTTCGCCGTGTCGAGATCGTCGACGGCCGCGTCGAGCTCAACAGCGGGGGCGGCGAGTCGACGATGACCGGCACGGCCAACCGTCGCTTTCAGGGCGGGATTATCGACTGCAGCGCCACGATCGCCATCACCGGCGAGCGCGGCTCGGTCACCGGCGGCGAGTAGCGCCCGTCAGGCGGGCCAGCACGACCGCGTAAAATCGGCCGTGCACCGCCACCCCGATGTGGCTGACATCGCGCATCAGCAAGTTGCGCTTGTGCCCAGGGCTGTCGAGCAGCGCCTGGATCGCTGCGCGCGGATCGTCGGCTTCGGCCAGGTTCTCGGCCACAAACTGTGCCTGGACGCCCAGCTCTTTGAGACGGGTCTTCAGGCTGCCGCTGTCGGCTGAGAAGTGGGCCAACCGGCCACTCTCCGCCAACTCCGCCACATGCGCCGCCGCCGCCGCGACCAGCTTGGGGTGGACCTGCAGCTGTGGCCGCGCGTTGTGTCGCCGCAAGTCGTTGATCCAACTCATCAAGAGCAGCGCTGGCGCAGTGAAGTCGGTCGCCGGGCGCAGCCGCATCGTCGGCCGCTTCGGGGGCTCGACGTCGACCCAGACCCGGTGGTTGATGAGCACCACCGGGCCGTACTGGCTCTCCGCCACCAACTCCACGCCGTACACGCCGGGCCCAGCGTCCAGCGCCACCACCCCCGCAACGCCGCGACCAGACGCCGCGGGCTGCACCCGAATCGGGCGCTTCGGCGGCGCGATCATCAGCCTCGGCTTGAAGTAGCCGGCGCGCAATATGCCCGCCACGCTGAAGGCCCCCACCCCATGCCGCCTGGGCAGGGGCGCCATCGGCGTGAAGCCGCGATGCACTAACAGCACCGCCTGCACCGTGCGTCCATCGCGCTGGGCCTGCGCGGCGCCGATGTGCGTGGGGGGCGCGCGCCGATCCAGCCGGGTGAGCAGGCCTGGCAGGTGCGGTTGCAGGTCGCCCGCCACGATGAACGGCACGACCTGAGCGTCACTGATCGCGGCCTGCTCCATGATGAATCGCAGCTGCCCGGCCGCGATCTGGCCGCCCGCCTTGAGGTCGACCCGCGTCGCCAACGCCATCGCCGCCGCGTCGAGCCGCGCGGTCTGCTCAGGCGCACCCCACCCGTGCGTTTGCAGCGCCTGCGTCAGGGCCTTCGGGGCAGCCCTTGATGCGGGCTTCGGGGCAGCCGTTGGCACCGAACCGGGGGCCGCGAAAAGCAAAGCAATGAGGATCAGCATGGGTCATGATGACCGGTATCTACACAGGAGAGCCACGTGATCATTGGTGTCCCGAAGGAAATTAAGAACCGCGAGTACCGCGTGGGCATGATCCCCGCCACAACCCGCGCCCTGACGGCTCGCGGGCATACCGTGCTGGTGCAGGCCGGCGCCGGTTTGGGCAGCGGCATCCCCGATGAGGAATACGCCGACGCCGGCGCGACCCTCGTCGACAGCGCCGACCGCGTCTGGGGCGAGGCCAAGATGATCGTCAAGGTCAAGGAGCCTGTCGCGCCCGAGTACGACCGCATCCAGCCCGACCAGACGATCTACACCTACTTCCACCTCGCCGCCGAGCCCGAGTTGGCCAAGGTGTTGCTTGAGAAGCGCGTCGCCAGCGTCGCCTACGAGACGATCCAGTTGCCCGACGGCAGCCTGCCGCTGCTCAAGCCGATGAGCGAGGTGGCCGGCCGCATGGCGGCCCAGGTCGGCGCGACCTGTCTGCAAAAGGAGCACGGCGGCAAGGGCATGCTTCTGGGCGGCGTTCCGGGGGTCAAGCGCGGCCGCGTGCTGGTCATCGGCGGCGGCATCGTGGGCCTCAA
>JBNMOZ010000248.1:0-8261 GCA_051276005.1 Bradymonadia bacterium
GCCGGCTCGTCTGCTGGGGCGCAGCAAGGCCATCGAAGGCGTGCAGGATCAGATCACCCGCGTCGCGGCCAGCGAGGCGACGGTGTTGCTGCGCGGCGAGAGCGGCGTGGGCAAAGAGCTGGTCGCCCGCGGGATTCACGATCAGAGCGCCCGCGCGCGGGCGCCATTCGTGACGGTCAACTGCGCTGCGCTGCCCCGGGACTTGCTGGAGAGCGAGCTGTTTGGCCATGAGAAGGGCGCGTTCACCGGCGCGATCGGTCGGCACCTTGGGCGGTTCGAGCAGGCCCGCGGTGGCACGTTGTTCCTCGACGAGTTGGGCGACCTGCCGCTGTCGGTGCAGGTGACGCTGCTGCGCGTCTTGCAGGAGCGCGAGTTTCGCCGGGTGGGTGGCAGCGAGACCGTGCAGGTCGACGCCCGCGTCATCGCGGCGACCCACGTCGACCTCGAGCAGCGCATCGAGGAGGGCACCTTTCGGGCCGATCTGTACTACCGGCTCAACGTGTTCCCTATTCGCGTGCCGCCGCTGCGCGAGCGCATCACCGACATTCTGCTGCTGGTCGATCACTTCGTCGAGCAGTACGCCCGCGCCGCCCAGAAGTCGGTGCGCCGCATCTCGACGCCCGCCATCGACATGCTGCTGGCCTATCATTGGCCCGGCAACGTGCGCGAGCTGGCCAACTGCATCGAGCGCGCGGTGCTGATCACCGACGACGATGTGATTCACTCCCAGCACCTGCCGCCGTCGCTGCAGACCGGCGAGGCGAGCGGGACGGGCCAGCGGGGCACCCTGAAGACGCTTGTTGAGACGGTCGAGCGCGAGGCGATCGTCGAGGCCTTGAAGGCGTCGCGGGGCAACCGGGCCAAGGCGGCGCGTCAGCTGGGCATCTCGGAGCGGATCATGGGGTTACGGGTGCGGCACTATAAGATGGATGCCGACCGCTTCAAACGGGGTCGATCGTGACGTACAAGCACCGCAAGCCGCTGCACCTCATCTACCAAGACGACCGCATCGTGGCGATCTACAAGCCGCACGCCATGCAGGTGCATAAGAGCGGCCTGCCCTGGGAGAAGCCGCCGTACGCGCTGCAGACGTTGCGCGATCAGCTCGGCTGCCACGTGCACCCGATTCATCGCTTAGACCGCGCCACCGCCGGCGTGCTGCTGTTTGCGCTCGATCGCGAGATGGCCGGCATGCTCAGCAAGCCCTTCGCCGAGCGCACCGCGAAGAAGACGTATCTGGCCTGCGTGCGCGGCTACCTGGCCGATGGCTTCAGCGATCGCCCGCTCGCCGTCGACGAGGTCGAGAGGGCCTGCCGCACCACGTGGACGCAGCTCGCAAGGGTTCAGATTCCTTGGGAATTAGGCGCGTTCAAGACCCAGCGGTACAGCTTGGTGATGTGCCACCCCGAGACCGGGCGCCGCCACCAGATTCGCCGCCACCTCAAGCACGCGTCGCACCCGATCGTAGGCGACGGCAGCCATGGCGATCTGCATCACAATCGGCTGTGGAAGTCGGCGTTTGGGGTGCAGCGGTTGATGCTCATCGCGGCGCGGCTGCAGATCTCGCATCCGCTCACGGGTGCGCCGTTGGACTTGATCGCGCCGCCGGATGAAGAGCTGGTCAAGGTGTGGGATCGGGTGGGCTTGAAGTGGCCCGGGCCGATTCGCGCGCCGGCTCCGGTCATCCCCGCGCCGGTTATCCCCGCTCCAGCGCCTTGATCCCCATGCGCAGCGGCACATGATGTGCGGCCCAGCTCAGCCCCAATGCCCCCACCAACAGCGCCGCCGCCCCGATGATCTTGGGCAGGCTCGGCGTCCAATTCGACGACACGGCGTAGCGCGCGACGCTGATGGGGTACGCCAGCATCGCTGACACGACGAGCAGGTAGGTCAGCCCCAGCAGCATGAAGACCACCCCACCCATGCCGCTGGCGATGCGGGCTGGGTTGTCGATGTCGAAGCGCGGCGTGGTGGCGCCCAGGCCCACGCCCATGCCCGTCAGCGCGTAGGTCACGAGCATGGTGAGCACCAGCGATCCCAATGACAGGCCGATGGGCATGTCGACGAGCGCGTTGCTGGCGCCGGTCAGCGCCAGGCCCAGCCCCATAAGCGGCCACAGCCCCCAGCGCACCTTCGCGTCGAGCAGCTCCTTGGCCGTGACGGGCGCCACTTGCACCGCCCAGACGCCCAACCCTTCGAGGCTGACGGCGGGGTACAAAAAGCGCACCGCGATGGTCGTTATGACCAGCCCGCCCAGGGCGATGTTGGTGAAGAAGAGGCCCATAGGGCCCAGCACGCCGCTCTCTTGCAGCGCGCCGAAGTGCTTGAAGTTAAAAACGAAGACGAGCACCAAGATCGCAACGAGCAGCAGCTGCGTCCACTGGCTGGTGGTGCGAAAGAAGATGAGCGTGTCGCGCCGTGAGAAGGTCGACGCCAAGTTCTCAGAGTAGCGCGCCGGGCGACGCTTTTTGCCCTCTTTGGGGGCGTTGCTGCGGCCCTCCTGAGCGATCTGGAAGCCGGTCACGTACACGCCGCGGGCCAGCCAGGCGGCCAACGCGATGAGCGCCGGCGCGCCGGTGAGCAGGCAGAGCGCCGAGCCGATCATGCCCTCGGACAGCACGTCTTCGGACCCACCGCGGATCAGGCCGAAGAGCACGTCGACGGTCCATTCGGTGGGGTTGAGCGAGGCGCCGTCCTGCTTGAGGCTGGCGATGAGGCTCATCAGATCGCCGAAGCCGTCCGGGTCGAGGAAGCGCTCGGGATCGGCCATGCGAAACGCGAAGTACACGCCCACAAAGCCCAGCAGGGCGAGCACGATGAGCACGTCCTGGGTGCGCCGCGCCGGGAAGATGCGCGCCAACGTCAGCGTGAGCAGGCAGCCGACGGCGGAGCACATCAACGTGAGCGGCAGCAGCACCAGCGGCAGCACCGCATAAAACCACCAGGCCGCGCCCAGCACCGGGCCGATGGCCGCCATCATGGGCAGCGCGAAGACCAGCATCATCCAAGACGACTGCACCCACGTGTCGACGAAGCGCGCCAAGAACAGGCGCCCGATAGGGATCGGTGCGCTCAGCAGCAGCGGCAGATCGTCGGCGGCGAAGAAGGTCGAGAACGCGGTGACCGTGTTCGAGAAGATCAGCAGGCCGCCGAAGAACAGCAGCACGATGCCGATGGTGCGGCGAATGAGCAGCTCGGCGAGAAACTCGGCCTGCAGAAACGCGCCGAACAGCCACGCCGCGCCGAAGTAGCAGCCCAACATGAACACCACGCCCAGCGCGCCGAAGACGAAGACCCGTTTGGGGGTGCGGCCGTGCCGAGCCCGCGGCGCGTTGATGACGGATCGCAGGCGCGGCCAAAGCAGCCAGCCGGCACGGGCCGCTGCGCCATACCGTTTTGGGGGCATGGGCGGGGTTCGCGGTCCGCTCAAGTTGCCGTGTCGCTTCACGTTGCGGTGTACCCACCGTCGACGGTGAACACCTGGCCGGTCACGTACGCGGCCTCGTCGCTGGCGAGGTAGACGGCCAGCCCGGTGAGCTCTGCGGGGGTGCCATAGCGGCCCAGGGCGGCGCGATCGGTGTACTGCTTCACGGCCGGCTCGTTCTGCACGAGGGCCGATGCGAAGCGCGTGTCGACCAGGCCGGGGGCGATGGCGTTGACGCGAATACGGGCGCGGCCCAGCTCGACGGCGAGGGTGCGGGTCATGCTGATCACCGCCGCCTTGGTCATGCCGTAGACGCCCTGCAGCGGCGCGGCGCGGTTGCCCTGGATGCTGGCGATGTTGATGATCGTGCCGGGTCGGTCCTCGGCCAACAGGCGCTGGGCCACTTGGCGGGTCGTCTCGAAGTAGCCGCGCACGTTCACCTGGAACGTCTTGTCCCACATCGAGGCGGGCGTGTTGAGCAGCGGCCCGAAGTAGGGGTTGGTGGCGGCGTTGTTGAACAGCACGTCGGGCACGCCCAGCTCGGTGGCGATGCGCTCGGCGGTCGCGTCGATGGCGTCGACGTCGCCCGCATGACACTCGTAACCGTATGCCATGTTTGGATAATCGGCGTTGATGGCGTCGGCCGCAGCCTGGACGGCCGACAGGGTGCGTGAGGTGAGCACGACCCGCGCGCCGGCCTCAGCGCAGCCGCGGGCGATGGCCTCGCCGATGCCGCGTGAGCCGCCGGTGACCCAGACCAGCTTGTCGTCCAAACGAATGTTCATGGGGCGCTCCTGACACCGTGTTCGCGATCAAGGTGACAGCCACCCCTGCATCGGTCTACCGTCCGCGCATGATGACGCGAATCTCTCTATTCGTCAGGGTTGTGTTCCTTGGACTGCTGCTTGCGCCCGCCGCGGGGGTGGCGCAAGCGCCCGCGCCGCCGGTGGGCCAAGCGCCCCCAGTTGTGGCGCCCTCAGTTGTGGCGCCCCCAGTTGTGGCGCCCCCAGTTGTGGCGCCCCCAGTTGTGGCGCCCCCTGTCGCGGCGCCCCCTGTCGCGGCCGCGCCCGCATCGATGGACGACGTGCAGGTCGACCGGCGGGTGCGCAAGCTCTCAGATGAGCTCAAGAGCCCGTACTGCCCCGGCAAGACGCTCATGACCTGCACGAGCTACCAGGCCTTCGAGCTGCGCGGCGAGATGAAGCAGATGGTCAGGAACGGCCAGAGCGACGCCGAGATCATCGCGCAGCTCAACGATCGCTTCGACAATGACGTCTCCAACCCGCCGCAGCCCTGGTACACGATCGTGGTGCCGTTTCTGCCGTATGTGCTGGGCGCGTTCTTGATTCTGATCGTTCTGCGCCGCTGGGCCCGTAAAGAGGGCGACGACGACGACGGGCCCGCCCCGGTCAGCGAGGACGACCCCAAGCTGGCCAGCCTGCGTGCGCGCGTGGCCGACTACTCAGACGAATGAGAATAACCGAGGGATACCAATGCGTTTCGTGATGATGATGCTCGCCGCACTGGCGCTCACCGCCTGTGGCAACAAAGACAAGGCCTCCGCCGAGGCCAAGCCCGTCGTCAAGTCGGGCCCGGCCGCTGCGCCCGCGCAGAAGGCCACCATGGTCAAGAAGGCGACGCCGGGGCAGGCCATGCCCAAGCCGACGGGCGGCGAGCCCGCCATGCCCAAGCCTGCGGGCAGCCAGCCGGCTGCGGTGGCGCAGCCTGCGGGCAGCCAGCCGGCCAAGGCGCCCCACGCTGGCAGCCAGCCCGCCGCCGCCGCTGCGGGCGGTACGGCCGAGGTCTCGGGCGCGCTCGCCGGCACGATCGCGCTCAGCGCCGCCCTCAAGAGCGACGTCAAGCCGGGCTCGGTGCTCTTCATCATCGTTCGCCGCGATGAGGGCGAGGGCAAACGCGGCATGATGATCGCGGCCAAGAAGCTGCCCGTGCCCAACGCCGACATCTTCCCGCTCAAGTACATCGTCACCGGCCGCGACGTGATGATGGCCGGCACGAAGCTGTTTGGCCCGGTCAAGGTCGAGGCGCGCATCGACAACGACGGCGACGCGCTCAGCAAGAACCCCGGCGATATTACGGGCGGGCCGATCGGCGTGAAGACCGGCGCGAAGGACGCGAACTTCGAGCTCAAGCAGAAGCTTTAGGTTCTCTTCGGAATCTCAGCTGGCGCTTAGAGTCACGGTTCGCCCCGTGGCGTTGGGGTTTGCGGATCCGCCTCAGTGTCGATTCCTGCCGCGTCCGCTATCCTCCCGCCTATGATCGCTGGTCTCCCTGAACCTGTTGGCTTTCCCGAGTCTCTCTCTGCGGCGTTGAACGCCGATCCGGGGTGTCGGGACACCTGGGCCGTGCTGCTGGATTGGTGCATGGCGCGGGCGAACCCGCATGCGGCGCGGGTGCGCGATGTGCTGCGCTGGGCGGATGCCTTCAGCGTCGATGCGTATGGCTTGCGGCCCGCGGTTGATGTGGGTGGCGAGACCGTCGCGTTTCGCTGGGTGGCGCCTGGGACTGTCACCGTGGGCTCGCCGCCGAATGAGGCCGGGCGCTTGGTGCGCGAGACGTACTTCGAAAGTGAAATCAAGGGCTTCTGGATGGGCGAGCGGCCCGTCTCTGGGGCGGTCTGGCGGCATGTGATGGGCGCGCTGCCGTCGCGGTCGGGCAACCCGGCGTGCCCGGTGGAGTCGGTCGACTTTGCCGATGTTCAGGGGTTTCTCAAGGCCCTGAGCCTGCAAGTGGCCCGGCTTCGACCGCGGCTGCCCACCGAGGTTGAGTGGGAGGCGGCGTGTCGGGCCGGGACGACGACGGCGACATGGGCGGGCGATCTGGTGATTGAGTCGGACTATCGCGCGGCGCCCCTCGACGACATCGCTTGGTATGGCGGCACGACGAGCTTTGACGGGCCGAGCCCATGCGCCGACGGCTTGGCCAACCCACTGGGCCTCGAGGACATGCTGGGCAACGTCTGGGAGTGGTGCGCGGGCACCGACGGCGAGCGACATCTCTGTCGCGGGGGGTCGTGGCGCAGCGTCGCGCGGCAGGTGCGCTCGGCCTATCGCGGGCTCACCCGGGCCAAGGCGCGCAATGACGATCTGGGCCTACGACTAGTGCAGCCCTTGCATGTCGATCCGCTCACGGCGGGGCGGATCTAGCGGGTCGATGCACAGCCCGTCATCAACGCAGGCGCTGACCTGCTAGCTCTTGATCCGGTTCAGCAGCTGAATGAAGTTGCACGGGCGATGGGTCGCATCCAGCTGCTCGACGAGGATCTTGTCGAACGCCAGCGTCACCGCACCCGTCGATCCGGGCAGCGCAAAGACCAGCGTCGTCCCGCACAGCCAGGCGTCGGCGCGGGACTGGATCGTGCTGCTGCCAATATCGGCGTAGCTCAACCACCGAAACAGCTCGCCAAAGCCCGGAATGTGCTTGGTCGCCAGTGGCGCGATGGCCTCGGGGGTCACGTCGCGGCGGGTGATGCCGGTGCCGCCGGTGAGGATCACGACGTCGAGGTCGCGCTGGGCGATGCAGGCGCTCACTTGCGCGCGCAGCACCGGGATGTCGTCGGCCAAGATGGCGCGGCGCACGACGCGGTGGCCCATCTTCGATAGGCCCGCCACAATCGTGTCGCCCGAGGTGTCATTCTCAGGCGTGCGCGTGTCGGAGACGGTGAAGACGGCGCAGTCGACGGGGATGAAGGGTTTGTCAGCCATGTCGCCCAGTATAGCGCCGAGCATGGCTCCGAGTATCGGGCGATGGGCGCGGGTCTTCGCCATCGCGTCGCTCGTGCACCTGACGCTGCCAGACTTCGAGCAGGACGGATGGCTGATCCCGGCGCTCATCGAGGCCGCCGGGGCGCTGTGGTTGCTGTGGCGCCCGCATCGACTGGGCTTCGCGCTGTGTGCGCTCGGCACGCTCTGGCCGCTGCTGTTGGGGCGCGATGTGCTCACCCAATCGGCGCTGCTCACGCTCTGGGCGCTCATCGGCGCGGTCGGCGGCACGCGGCGCCTCGACGCGGTGCGGGTCACGACGGCCGCGACCTATGCCTTCGCGGCGCTGCACAAGCTCAACACGGCCTTCTTCGATCCGGCGACCAGCTGCGGGCATCACGCCTGGACGCAGATCGTCGATCGCTATCCGCTGCCCGATCTGGGCGCGATGCCCTGGATGCCCTACTTCATCGTCGCCATCGAGGTGGCGCTGGCCGTCGGCATTTGGCGGCGCGCGCCGTGGGTCTGGCCGCTGGGCATCGCGTTTCATCTGCCCCTGACGGTCACCCTGGCGCCCGCGTTCGGGGCGGTGATGATCGCGGGCTGGGCGGCGGCCGTGTCGGCGAAGCAATGGGCGCGCTGGCGACAAGCCTGGGGTCCGTCGCTGCTTGTCGGCGCGGTGATCGCGGGTGCTCTCGAGGTCGCCCTCGCTGCAGAGTTGGAGCCGGTGAACGTGCTCAAGGTGATGGCGGCAGGTGCGCTCTTGGTTGCGAGCCTGAAGGCGTGGGTACAGCCGGGGCAGGGGCGCCCGATCGGGGCCTTCGCCTGGATCTGCCTGGGCGTATGGAGCCTCAACTGCCTGACGCCGTATCTCGGTGTGCAGTACCAGCATTCCGCCGCGATGCTCAGCAACCTGCGCATCGACAAGGGCTGCCATAACAGCGTCGTCATGCCCGAGGCGCTGCGGATTGTTGAGCCCTACATCCGCATCGAAGACGCCCAGTTCGCCCACGGCATCCGACGCACCCGGGCCGCGCGCTTGAAGGCCACGCTCTGGAACCTGCCGGCGCTCGCGACGATGCACCGCAACTGGTGCATTCCCGAGAATCGACCGATCC
>JBNMOZ010000249.1:0-8257 GCA_051276005.1 Bradymonadia bacterium
GCAACCCTACCTCGACAACGGCTCGGTCTTCGTGGCGCTCAAGCTGCTGCCCGGCGCAGGCATCGACGACATCACCCCGGTGCGCCTCGACTTCTCAGCGGGCCAGCCCACAGTGCCGATCATCCCGACCCAGGTCGCCGCTGAGCCCGATATGGGCCTCATCGTGCACGTCATTGGCGACGCCCGCGCCATCGCGACCAACTACCTGCACGTCGAGATCAATGAGCGCGCCATCGACTGGTTCAACTTCGGCTCCAACTACGCCGACGTGGTCAGCCAGGCCGCCGACGAGGCCAACGGTCAGGCCTTCGCCACCGACTTCGCCGGCGCAATCACCGACGCGCATCGCAGCCAGCTGCGCCTCGACCTCATCTCGGACGGCACGCTCAACGCGATCCGCATGGCTGGGGAGTTTAGCGAGGTCTTCCGCGAGCTCAACACCGTCGACGAAGACCTGATCGTCGCCCTGAGCGCCGTCATCGAGCCGCCCGAGGGCGTGACCGTGCGCGACATGGTCAACAACTGGTTTGACTACGAGCAGCACCCGGTCAACGGCGCGGCGATCGCGGCGGTCATCGAAGATGACGTCAACCCGGGGCGCGTCAAGGTCAACGCGCTCTTCGACGGCGAGCGCTACATGAGCCGCCTATACACGACGCTGAGCGCTGACGAGATGACGGCCGACCCGCTCTTCGCGCAGAACGGCGACCTCGATGCGGTCGACAACATTCGCACGGCGATCTTCCGCGACGCGGGCTGCTTCACCGGCGACGGACAGATGATCTTCAGCGATGGCTCGCGCATGCCGATCTTCGATGGCGGTCAGGCGGGCCTCATTCAGCGCCAGGCGGGCGAGACGGTGCGCGGCCTGGAGACACGCGGCGCGGCCCTCGTCGAGCGCATGATGTCGGCCGGCCAGCCCGAGGTGATCCGCGACGACCCCGGCACGTCCATGCAGACCAACCCGCCTGTGTCGGCGCCCCCGCGCGGCGAAGATGACAGTGGCTGCGGTGGGTGTGCGACCGACGGCCACGCGCCCATGGCGCCGATTCAGGTCTTCGGATTGGGGCTGCTGGGCTTGGGGCTGTTGGTGCTTCGCCGCCGGCGCTGATCAGGCGTCGATGCCGACCCACCGGCTGTGTAACGGGGGCAGCTCGATTGACACTCCCGCTGAGTCTGTGAATATTGCCTCCGCACATGTAACAACCCGGAGGAATTCAATGCGTTTGAGTGCTCTTCTGACCACCTCGCTGGCCATCGGCGGCCTCTGCGTCGGCCTCGGCTGCGACGCCAAGCCCAAGGGCGACGCCACCTCGGCCAAGTCGGTCGCATCGACCGCCAAGTCCGCGGCCACCGGCTCTGTCGCGGGTGCAGCCTCGACCAAGAAGCTTAACGTCCTCAACTTGGCCAAGGGTACGAAGGTCGGCAAAGACCTGATCAACCTGGGCAAGGACGTCAAGGGCATCGGCGCGGGTCTCAAGAGCAAGGGCCCCGGTCTGACCGAGGCGCAATTTGAGACCCTGCTGCTGGGTCTCAAAGACTGTGAAGTCAAAGACAGCGGCATCGACCGCAAGTGTGAGGCCTACAAGGCATACCGCGAAGGCCGCAAGAACCGCGGCACGCTGGTCAAGGACTGGGGCGGCATGCTCTCGGGCATGGGCCGCAAGCACATCAAGAACACGGCGCCCGCCGTACGCATTCAGGCAGCCAACCTGATGGGCTCGATCTTCGGCTCGTCCAAAGAGAGCCAGGCGGCGATCATCACCGCGGCCAAGAGCGAGGCCCACCCGCGGGTGCTCAAGGCCATGCTGCGCTCGATCTCGTCGTCGATCGCGAAGAACGACGACGTGCGAAAGCTGATGCTCGACAAGGCCAGCCACCCCGACCAGAAGGTCCGCATGGAGGTCGTCGGCTCGCTGACGTCGTCGTGGGCCCGCGGCACTGAGGGCACGCTCGAGAAGGCCATGGAGATGGTCGAGAAGGATGCCGCGCCCGAGGTTCGTCAGTACGCTTGCCGCCGTCTGGGCGAGCGCGCCGACGCGCGCGCCCTGCCGCTGCTCAAGACCCTCACCGCCAGCGCCACTGACGAGAAGCTGTACTCGGCCTGCGTGCGCGGTGTGATCGCCATGTGGTCGTCGCCCGTGCCGCATAAGGCCCCCAGCGAGGACGCCTTCAAGCACACGTTGGCGCTGTTCAAGAAGACCCCGCGCTCGAAGTCGCACCCGCCCTGGACCTCGATCTCGGCCGTCGCATGGGCCTCCAAGAAGCGCTTCCAAGACGCCGCGCCCTGGTACAAGAACGCCGAGCTGGTGGCCGTGCTCATGGACGTCGTCAAGGATCGCCAAGCCAACTGGCTCGCCCGCACCGGCGGCGTCGACGCCCTCAAGCGCCTCGGCGCCACGCCGGCGCAGTTCGGCGAGCTGGCCAAGAGCTACGCGGACGCCGCGGGCAAGCCGAGCACCGACAAGCACGTGCTCGACAAGATCATGAAGGTGACCGCCGCCGCCGCCGCCAAGACCCCCGCCAAGTAGCCTGACTCTCAAAGGCGCGGTGCTCCGAGTGGACCCTTCGGGGGCGCCAGCGCTGCGCGACCTCTTCTCTGAGACCTCAATCCGCGGTATCCATTGGCGATGTCGATGCGCCCCTTCCCACCCGTTAAAGATGCCGTTGACGCTGCCGATCTAGCCGCGCTTGAGGCGCATCTGCGGGCGTGCATGCCTCGGTTTCGCGTCTGTTACAAAGACGAATCGCGGCTGCAAAGGCTCATTGGGCGGCTTATTTGGCCGTTCAACCGCACCTACTGCACGCAATACACGACGGTCATGTTTGGGCGGGTGTACTTCCCCAACCGTGACTGGTGCGCGCGGTGGGGGCCCGAAGCGCTCTACGGGATCTTGCGCCATGAGGCGGTTCACCTCAGCGACATGCGGCGCTTTGCGGGGCTGTTTCAGCTGTCCTATCTGTTCGCGCTGCCGTCGGTCTTTACGATGCGCGCGGTGTGGGAGTGGCGCGGCTATCTGGAGACGATGCGGGTCGAGGCCGAGCTGCACGGGTACATCTCTGACAGCCTGATCACGCATATCGCCCAGCGGTTTACGGGCTCCGACTACCTGTACATGTGTCCGTTCCCGGGGTTCGTCCGCCGCCGCCTGCTCAAGGCCCGCGAGCGCCTGCTGGCCGAGGTCGCCGAGGCGCAGGCCCAGGCCGCTGATGGACCCTAAAGAAACCTAAAGCACCTGAGAGAAACCTACGCGTCAGCCGAATGACCGTGTTGCGGGTGCGCACCGTCGCGGTGCCCTGGTTCATTGCGCGCAGAGACGCGACGTATTGCATGGGGATGGGTCCTTGGCCGGGGCCGGTCAGAGCGGTTTGCAGCGCAGGGCAAAGTCGACGTGGATATGCTCGTCGTGGCGCACCCAGGCCTTGCCCGTCATGAATGGTAGGCGCCGCAATTTTGGTGCCTTCTTGAAGAGCCGCCCACGAAATTCGGGCGCTAGAATGACCCGCGCAAGGGGCGCCTTGTGCCGCCGCGCGACCGCATCGATCGTGGTCAGCAATGCGGCCAACGCATCAAAGTCGAGCGACAGATCGCCCAGCCGCCCCGTCGGGTCGATCTCGATCGCGTAGCCCCATTTGTTGGTCGGCCAGGTGCGCAGATGGACGCTCTCGCCGGCGGGGCCGCGCATGGGCACGAACAGGTCGACCGAGGTGCCATTTTGGTGGGTGCGATGCGGCTTGAAGCGTCCGCCGGCGCGGCGCCCGGTCTCGCCGAACATGAACCGCAGGCTGGGGTGGGTCGACGCCAGTGTTCTGAATGACTCCAACAGGATGGCGCGTATAGTTGGGTGCACGTAGCCGCGATCGAGGGCGGTCGCCATGCGCGAGTAGGCCTTGAAGTTGGGCCCGCGCAGCGGCAACGCGACGCCGCCTTCGAGCCGACCTCTGCCCACCCGCCCGTAGCATTGGGCCTCGGGTGGGCCGGCTACGAATGGGCGACCGGCAGGGGGCGTGGCCAGCGCGGCGATCAGCGCGAGGAGCAGGATCGCCAACGCGCGCTACTTGGCGTCCTTGGCGGCCAACTTCATGATGCAGTCGATCTGGCGCCTCTTCTGGGCCTGCATGGTGTCGGTCATCGGCACCTTCTTGGGGTCGAGCTTCTTGAGCTTCTGGTTCTCGGGCCCCCTGAGCGCCGTCATCGCGCACTCGGAGTTGTCGCAGGCGCAGATCTTGTCGGACAGGCTCTTGAGCATCTTCTCGGGGTCATCGCTGCACCCGGTCAGGCCGACGAACACGAAAGACAACGGGACCAAGGCCAAAACCAGGGCTTTGAGGACGCGCATAGGGGACTCCACATCGCACGCCAAGAATGGCGTGCGCCAATCTCGCCGGTGCGCGGTTTGGCGTCAAGCGGGTGGGCGCCGTCACCCAAACACACCGCTACTCGAACAGATCGCGCCCGCCACGGTTCCAGCGCGCGCCGCTCACCTGCCAGGCGTCATCGTTGAGCGTGAGCGTGATCGTCATGTCGAAGATGTCGGCGCGCAGCCCATCGAGCACCCCGTTCTCAGGCAGCGGCGTGCCGGCCACGGCGATCGCCAACTTGGCCACCGCGGTCGTCTTCGCGGGGAACTGCACGTCGCTCACCCGCACCACCGCGTGGATGCTGCCCTGCCGAAAGAATCGCATGGCGAGCATGGCCCGCAACCCCTTGCGATTATTGCCGTCTTTGTCGCGATAGCCCTTGGCGACCCGCTCGATGATCGCGTCGAGGTCCTTCTCCTCAACCGCCTTCTCAATGGCGCTGACCGTCTGGCGCACCGCGGCCTCGGGGCTCTTGGGTTTGGTGCCGCAACCGCTTGAACAGCCGAGCACGAAGACGACAGCCGTGAGAGCCAACGCGCCTCTCACGGGCGAATCACGTCGGCGAAGGAGAACTCCATGCCGATGCTCCTGCCCTGGACCCAGGGGCTCTTGAGCCCTTGCTTCGCGGCGCGAACCACGTTGGCATCGGCCGGCCCAGCGAGGGCGGTCTGGTAGTCGCGCAGGGCGGCATCGCGGTCGCCCTTGAGGTCGCGCGTGCGCCCGCGCCAAAGGTGAAAGCCGGCCACTCGCTGGGCATCAGGATGACCCAGGTCGATCGCCTTGGCGAACCCCGATTCGGCATCGCCTGATCGCGTCTGCATCGTCAGCAGCGCCTGCATGAAGTGGTACAGCGACTCCTCGGGCTGCAGCGCGCACGCCCGCTCGATGTGGGCCAGCGCGGCGGCGGGGTCGAGGTCGTCGAAGTAGCTCAGGTAGCCGTCGCGATAGGCGCAAAAGGCGTTGGCCCGCGTTTGGTCAGCGGGCACGCCCCCGGTCAGCTCGCCATGCTCGGGCGCATGATCACCGGTCTGCAGGCTGAACGGGACGAACGGCGTCTGGCTGACGGGCGCCTCGCCCTTGGCGATCCAGACGGTGCCGTCTTCGGGGCGCAAGACGACCGATCCGACCGTCATGAGCATGCAGATCGACCGATGCAGTCGGCAGGCGCTGTCGCCCTCATCGGCCAAAATCGCGGCCATGCTGTTCGCGTCGTGGCCGCCCTTGCCGACGAGCTGGTTGACCCGGGCGTGGCGGCCGCGGTTGTGGCGCCAGTAGGCCGGATACAGGTTTTGCTCGGTGCGGCCCAGCTCGGGATCGAGGTAGATGTTCGCGTACCCGAAGGCCTCGTCAGCGCTGATGCGCTTGGCGACTTGGCGGTCGGGGTTCTCTTCGAAGCAGAGCACCTGGTTGGTCTTGCCGTCAGCGATCAGATAGGTCCAGCAGCCGATGGGGTTATAGCTGCGAAGGATGCGTTCGGCGTCGTCCAACGTGCGGGCTTCACGCATCACGCGGTCGCCCACGGTGGCGATGGGCGTACCACCCAGCCGGGTGCCGGTGGTGAACATATGCTGGTGCACGGTCAGCGTGAGGCCGGCCGCGTTCATCGCCGTGAAGCCGCCCATGACGACCCCCGCAGACGCCGCCGAGACGTAGCGCTGCCCTTGGTCGGGCGTGTGAAACGCGATCGTCGTGTGCTTCGGCCAGCTGCGCACGCCGTGGTAGTCGAGGTTGCGCGCGTGCAGCAGCTTGCCGTCGCTGGTCTTGCTGCCCCAGGCGATGGCCGACGTGCAGCCCAGCCCCAATTGTACCCGATGCTGCACCGCCGGACCGCTGCGCCGGGCTTGGATCATGCGCGCCGTCACCCACATGAGCGTGTCGGGCATGATGCCGCCGTCGAGGATCTCGCGGTAGGGCAGCTCGGCGCCATCGGCCAAGCCCCGCAGGCTGTCGAGGGCGAAGTCTGGCATTGCCTTCTTCACGCGCCGCCCCACGGTCATCCGCAACGCGTTCCACACCACGGGCGTCAGCGCGCCAATGCCGTTCTTGGCCATCAGCCGCTCGGTATAGGTGCGGTAGTAGTGCAGCGGGCCATCGGGCACCTGCGCCCGCAGCAGGGCACCGTGCTGGCGACCCATCTCATACGGCGTGCCGCGCAGGTTGAGCACATGGATGCCCTCGACCTTGCGATGCCAGGCGTCGCCATACCAGGTCTTGCCATCAACCAGGCGCAGTTGGGGGTTTCGAGCGCGGTTCATAGCGAGGTCTCCAGAAGGATCGAGCGCAGGTGGGCGCGGATCCAGCCGTGGTATTGGCGCAGCAGCGACTGAACGGGGCCCGGATCGCCGTTGCGGATGCCGGCGAGCAGCAGGCGCTGGCCCACCGTGTGTTGCGCCGTGGGTTGGCGGGCGTGGCGCAGGATCTCTTCGAGGTCGTCGTAGACGGCGCGATGCCAGTGCACCAGCGTGGGGAAGAGGCGGTTCTTGGTGGCCTTGGCGATGGCGGCGCTGAAGCCGTTGACGGCGCGCGCGTAGGCCGGCGGATCGTCGCGCATGCTCTCGGCGGCGTCGATGGCGGTCTGCATAGCGATCAGATCGTCCTCGGTGCGCCGCTGGGCGGCGAGGCCCACCATCAGCACCTCGAGCTCGGACCGGATCTCCAAGAAGTCGTCGAGCATGTCAGGATCGATCCGACCGTCGGCGTCGGCGAGCATCGTGCGCAGCACCAAGGGGCTCAGCGAGTGTCGCGGGTCGAGCACCAGGGTGCCGCGGCGCCGAACGGGCTGCACCAGCCCATGCACCTCGAGCAGCTTGTTGGCTTCGCGGACGACGCTGCGGTTGACGCCATACTGCGTCGCCAGGTCGGCCTCCTTGGGCAAGATCGAGCCCACGGGCAAGGCGCCGTCGACGATCTGGCGGAGCAGATCTTGTACGATGAGGTCGGATTTGCGCGTGGCGGTCTGCATGCGCTGACCATAAAAGTCGGACTTAATGAAGTCAAGCGAGGCAGTGGTCGGCTCAAAGAGAGGCCCGGCGCGCAGTGATTGAAGTCCCGCCCTTCGCCGCAATTTGCGGCGAAGTCGGCCCAATGGCGAGCACCGCGCCTCTCAACGCGAAGATATAGTGGAGGCGCTGCCAATTCATCATCACTGGAATCGTTTGATAATACGGCTACTTGCGTAACTATCGACCCGGGAGTCGACGTTGACTCCCCAGTGGTTTTTCATCATGGTAGTTATACGGCTCAGGCCGATCAGTAGGTTCACAGGGGAGATCGATGCCCAAGATCAGATTGCCCATGCTTCGCGCCACGGCGCTGAGGCTGTCTGCACGGGGGCTGTCCTCGCTGCGGCTGCCCGCTCTTTGCGGCGCGATGCTGCTCGCGGCGCCCGGCTGCGATGACGCCGAGTCCGGTGGCTCGGGCGCCAACGGCGGCGCGTGCGTTTCGGACCTCGAGTTCTTCCAACGCGAGGTGTCTCTTGCGTTTATGGAGAGCGACTGCGCCACCTGCCACAACCCGCAGGGCCTCGCCAACAGCTCGAGCCTCGTGCTCGCGTCGGCCGGTGAGACCAACTACCTGCAGCAGAACTTCGAGATCCTCAAAGAGGTCGCGAGCTTCGAGAAGGACGGCCAGTCGGTCCTGCTGCTCAAGCCGACCGCAGCCATCGACCATGTGGGCGGGCAGCGGTTCGACACCGACGATCCCAGCTACAAGGCCCTGGCCGAGCTGGTGCGCCGCTTCGACGCGCCGGTCACCTGCGCCGACACCGGTGACGCGCGCACGCTGCTGCAAAAGGTCGATCTGATCGATCTGGCGGCGACGCTGCGCAAGGCCAAGGTGCAGTTGGTGGGCGAGCTGCCCACGCCTGAGGAGCTCGAAGAGGTCGCGCTGGGCGGCG
>JBNMOZ010000250.1:0-8230 GCA_051276005.1 Bradymonadia bacterium
TCGTCGTCTGGCGCGCCTATGGCGAGTTGAACGCCGACGACACCGTGCAAGGCTTGTTTCGCGCTTGGCAGCCGCCTCAAACGCTGCCGGTGGGCCAACTGTTCGACGCCCGCGTGGGCGACTTAGCGGCCGAGATCGACACCCGCTTCGCGACCGCCGGTCCGCGCCCGACGGACGACGGGATCACCGCATGGCGGTCGGCTCTGCAGGCTCGGGGGTTTCGGCCAATCGCGGCGACTGGGCCCGGTGATGGCGACGCGCGGCTCGTCTTCATGCCCAGCGGCCCATGGCTCATCATCAGTCGCGTCCAAGGCAGCTTTGTGACCTTTGACCCGCGCCGAGGCATGATCCTGCTGCACGAGGGGGTCGTGACGCCTGAGATCCCCGCGCTCAGGCTAGAGCGATGATCACCGCGATGAGCACTGCACCGGTCTCGATTGACGACTGGGCCCGCGACTTATCGGTCTCGGCGCGCTGGGCGCTGGCGGTGCTCGCCGGGGTGCTCAACGGCGTCGCGTTCGTGTTCTGGGGACCCGCTGCGCTGATCGCCAACGTGCCGTTGCTCATCGCGCTGCGTGGCGGCGGACGCGCCTGGCTGTATGCGGGGTTGGCCGGCATCGTCGGGGTGCTCGCCGGCGCCCATATCTACGGCATCCTTGAGTATGGCGTCGCGCTGCTCATCGCGTTCAGCCTCTACACGGGCAGCCAGATGGTGGTCTTTGGCCTGCTGTATCGGCGGCTCTACGGCCGCATGCTGCCCGGCCGTTGGGGGCGCGTCGCCGACGTGGCCTTGCCGGCCCTGATCTGGACGCTCACCGAGTGGATCCGCACCGTGGGGCCCCTGGCGATGCCGGCCAGCTATGTCGGCTGCATCGCCGACGTGGCGGCGCTGCGGCCGTGGTTGCACTTGGCGCCGCTCCTCGGCGGCTTGGGCGTGAGCACCTGCGTCGCGCTCGGCCAAAGCGCGATCTATCACGCTCTGTTTCGTCGGCAGACCCATGGGTTCGCTGCCCTGGGCGCGGTTGGCCTGCTGCTCGCCGCGGGTGTCGTGGGGTACATAGCGACGCCCGCGCTCGGCGAGCGTCCGATTCGCGTCGTCGGGGTGCAGGGCGGGCTCGCCAACACGCAGTACAAAGCGGCGCTCGTCGACCCTCGGGTCGCCGCCGACATCAAGCGGACTTACGCGACGTTGAGCCAGCGCGCCTATGCCCAGAGCCCCGACCTGGTGGTCTGGCCCGAGACGGCGCTGCGCGCACCCGTGCTCGATGATCCCGCAGCGCTGGCCCACGTCTCGCCGCCGCCCGACAGCAACATCACCTTGGCGGCGGGCCTACTGCACCGCGCGGATGGACAAATTTACAACCGCGTCGCTGCGATCCACCACGGCGCGGTCATCGGGCACTACGACAAGGTCCGACGCGTGCCCCGCACCGAGGACTACATCACCCCCGGCGCCGAACGCCGCCCAATCGTGACGCCGGCGGGGCGTATTGGCGTCTTCATCTGCCTCGAATCGGTCTACCCTCAGGCCGCCCGCGAGGTGGTCGCCAACGGCGCACAGATGTTGATCGTGCCCACCAATGATGCAGGGTTCGGGCACTCACCGATCTCGAAGCATATGACTCAGCGCGCCATCGTACGGGCCGTGGCGACCGGTCGTTGGCTGCTGCGTGTCGGGCAGGCCGGCATCACGACGCTCATCGATCCCCGCGGTGAGATGCACGGTCAGCTGAGTCTTTTCGAGCCCCAGATTCTCACCGGCACCGCGCGGCTGCGCAGCGACGCGACGCTCTTCGTGCGGTGGGGCGACTGGTGGATGGCCGTCTGCGGTGGGCTGCTCGCGCTGCTCAGCCTGATGGCGCTGCGACGCTCACCCGCCGACGCGCCACCCATCGCCGGGTGAGCGCGTTGTTGACCACGTAGATGAACCAGAAGACCGGCAGGAAGATCAGGTAGGCCGATCGCGTATGCCAAGGGCCCATGGCCAAAGCCTGATCGCCATGATGTCCCATCAGATAGATGACGGCGATGCGCACGCCGTTGGCCAACATCGCGGTGGGCAGGATCAGCGCCACCAGGTAGAGACGGTTGCGCAGCGACGGCTGGGTCGCCCATCCGAAGATCAGCGTGTACATGGCCAGCGTGATGATCATGTTCATGCCCGAGCAGGTCTCGTTGACGATGACGTAGAACTCGTCGCTGTAGATCGTGAAGTCGTTCCAAATGCGAATCGGATAGTCGGCGATACGCAGCAACAACGCGGCGATCTCGGCGCTCCATATTTGCAGCGGGATGTCGACGCTGCGCCGCAGAAAATACTCGTACGGCAGCGCGAACCAGGTGAAGCCGATGGGAAACGCCAGCGCCTTGGCGATGCCAAAGCCAGCCGTGCCCCAAATCCAAGCCCAGCCGAGTATTGGCAGCATCAGGCCGCTGATCATCAGCGCGTCCCAGGCCTGGAGGGATCCGATCAGGCCGCCCGCGTAGCCCAGCAGTGCGACGCTCATCAATGCCCGTGCACCGCCGCGCTCGGGTACCTCAGCCGTCCAGGCCGGGCGCCGCGACGCCAACCAGATGAGCACGCAACAGATGGGCACGGTGAGCAGACCGGCTGCGCCGCCCCCGAGCAGGCCGCCCAACCATGTCGAGATGATCCAGAAGATGACCGGCAGCGCGGCCACACACAGCAGCGTCGCCGTCACGGCGGCCATCGGCCCCGAGAATCGATGCTCGGCCGCAGCGCTGGAGGCCGCAAGAGCGGGCGGCAAGGTCACACGCCGATGAGCTTGGCCAACACCGCCGCGACGCGCTCACCGAGGCTCTGCACGTCGCCGTCGATCTTGCGAATGTAGCGCGCCGACCCGAGCGTCTTGAGCGTGGCCTTGAACTCTTCGTCGCACAGGACCGCCGAGAAGAAGAGGATCGGGACGCGCTTGGGCGACTCAAAGGCCTCCTCAAGGGCGCGCGCGAGCGTCGCCGCCGCGCGCCCATCCATCTCAGGCATACGCACATCGAGCACGATCAAGTCGGGGCGCTCGTCGTTGGAGAGACCGCGGGCGTACGCCTCGATAAAGCCCGGGCCGTCATCGAACCCCACGACCTCTTTGCACAGCTGCCGCTCGACGAGCAGATCGCTGATGACCTGCCGCAAGAAGCCAGAGTCCTCCACCACGTAGACCTTGCGCATCTGTCGCAGCGGCGCGGGCGGCTTGAGGCTCGGATCTTGTCGGGCATCAGTGGCGACGCCGCGCTCGACAACATCGCCCACGCGCTGCTCGCGCTTCGCAGTCGCGCTGCGATCCAGCTTGCCGTCTGCGGCCGACGGGCCTCCGGCCAGCGCGCGCACGCTGGCTTCGGTCGCCGGGCTGATGCCCAAACCGAGCCCACAAAGGGCGCAAGCGAACATGACGTACGACCCGGAGAGTTCACTGGTGGTGGGCACCTCCTGCCCACAACTTGGACAATAGCGCTGCATCATCGCTTCCCCAGCTGCTCAAGGAGGCGCTCCAAGGCCCGCTCGAGTCGGTTGATCTGATCGGCCGGCGTCGCGTCCTGCGGCCGGTGCAGATGAACCACATGCCCCATCTTCTGGATGAAGCCCGTCAGCTCGTCATCGGCGCGACACGCCGCATAGGCCAGGATGGGTACCGGTGACGCCCGGAGGCCACGCTCGACGGCGCGGATTCCGCGAATGGCCGCGCGTCCGTCAACCTGATCGAGCGCCAATTCGCTGATGATCATCGTCGGCGGCTTGCCGCTGTGCAGGCAGCGCACATACGCGCCGACCAGATCGGCCCCGCCCGCCAGCGTGGTGACCGTGCACCCCGCGAGCCGTGTCCCGACCACGGTTCGCAAGGTTTCAGGCCCCGCGAACAGCACTTCAACGCTCATCTCAGCCCCATTTCACACCGGCCGCGCGCACGATGCACCACGGCCAGTCCCTGCCCATTCGTACCGCCCGCGCGACGCCCGATCCGCACGACAGCTTGCCCGGCGCTCACGACAACATGCCCGACCGCAGCAGCATCGTGCCACTGACCAACAGGTGGGCAACGAAGGGCGCGACGAGTCCACCACTCAACCACAGCAACGCCGCATAGGCCGCGCCCGCGAAGGCGCCGATGCGCACCGCGTCGACCAATATGTCGCCCGCAGGCTGCTGGAAGATGGCGAAGTAGCTGACATGATATAGACCGAAGAGCACACCCGCGACGCCGATGGCGATGAACGGATTGGCAATCCCCTTTAATAACGCACGGTTGACGAACCCTGAAAAGAACGTCTGCTCAGCGACGACATGCATCAGGGTCATGCCCACGAGCATGCCGGTCGAGGCTTGAACGGGCAAGACCCCCGACAAGAACCCCACCGCCAACCCATACGGGATCGCGATCCAGACCCACTTCATGCCGTTGCCGGTCACGCTCTGCGCAAAGTCGAACCGGCGCCCCACGACAAAGATCAGCAGCAGCCCCACCGCGAAGAGCGCCAGACGCCGCCCCCACCAGAATCCATCGTCAGAGAAGTAAAAGTACTCAGCGTTGCCGACCTTTTGAAGGTGATGCGGCACCCGCCGGGCCGAGATAAGCGCCTCGCGCACGTCCTTGATCTCGTAGGTAGCCAGGTAGGCCAACGCGCCGACCTTATCGCGCACATCATCGGCGCCGAGCTCTTTCGCAGCGTCGATCAGCTGAGGCTCGGTGTGGTTGAGCCGCAGCTTGACCATCTCGACCGTATCGCGGATCGCGGAAGTGGCGACCTGCTCCGTCGACCGCTTGGCGGGGTCGGGCCAAGTCTTCAGACCGCCCGACATGAGGTTCGATACGAAGAACAAAGCGCCGGTCAAAATGACGACGGCGGCCGCAGCCCAGACCACTCGCCCGTCGAAGTTGACGTCGAGTTGCCGGCTCTTGCGGCCAAGCTCGCGCGCGAACATCAACCGCAGTTCGCTCTGCGCTTCGACGTTGTCGAGGTTGAGCTTGATGGCCTTGCGCAGCGCGTCTTCGGCCTTTTGTTTGTTGCCTGCAAGTCGATGAATCTTGCCGATATACAGGTACGCCACGTCGAAGTCAGGCCGCATCTCAAGCGCCTTGCCCACTTCGCGAATGGCGGTCTCGGCAGCCGGGTTCGTATGCCCCGACTCCAAAGAGCGGGCCCACCCGAGCTGCACCCAGGGGCGCGGATCGTCTTTGGAGCGCTCTGCAGCCGCCGCGAACGCATCGCGCGCTGCCCCATAGGTCTGCGTCTGCAGGGCGCTGTGGCCGATCGCCATATACTCGTCGAGCTCGACGATGCGGCGCGCGGTCGGATCGTTGATGTCGACCCCCATCTGCTGCGCGCGGGCATACACAGCGCGATCGAAGGGATGCGACAACGTGTTGACGGCCTGATCGAGCAACGAGCCGATCTGCTCGCGCATGCGGCCTGCAGCCCCCACTTGACGTTGATCGTCGTCGAGCCCCAGGTCGGAGCGCCGCTTCGCGTGCGCGACCTGCAAATCGGACTCAGTGGCGCCCATGCGCACATCGAGCATGTCGAAGTAGCTCTTGCGTTGCAGCGCGGCCAGCTGACGCGTGAGATCGCGGGTCACATGCCCGCCCAGCGCGATGGCGCCGAAGGTGGCGAGCGCCAATAAGCGCACCCGCGCTTCATCTTCGGTGAGCTGCGCGGCGCGCGCGAGCCGCGGCAATGCCTCTTGAAGGGTGACTCGCTCCTTGAGGATCGCCAGCAAGGCGTCGTCGCCCGGCGTCAGCTCGAGCCGCATGGCGTCGGTGACCTGCACCTCGATCTCGGAGTCGGTATAGCTCTCGAGCACCTCGCGCACGTCGGCGGATGACATGGCGGTCGAAATCGCCGTCTCGATGATCTCGCGCGGCCGCGCGTTGACCATGACGGCCTCGTCGGCCGCGCTGGGATCGCGGGTGAAGCGAAAACGCGTCCCCTTGCCCACACGGAAGATATTGAGCAGCCGCTCCAACGCCTGCACCGAGATGGCCATCTTCATGTCGCGCGCGCTGATTCGCCCAAGCGCGACGAGCACCGCCCCGAGCGGCTCGTTCGTCTTGGCACGCCGGGCCACGGCCGTGTCGTAGTCGCCTTGGTCGATCAAGCCCTTCTTGAGCAGCTGCTCGCCAATCCACTCTTCCGGCACGTTCGAGAACGCGGCGATCGGCACGCCCTCTCGCAGCGCGATGACGCGTTCATGCCCCATCTCGGTGTGCAAGACGAAGAGGCGCCCGGTCTGACGCTCTTGCGAGAGCCGGGCGAAGACCTCGAGCAGCGCGAGCGTGTCGCCTTCACCGATGACGTCTGGCCGCGCGGACAAGCTGCCCGTATCGGTGGGTGAGACGGCGTCGAACATCGTGCGAAACGCCTTCGTCTCGCCCAGCGTGCGCCAATCACCGCCCACGGCGACGCGATCGTTGCGTGCGAGGCGGCCCTGTCCGATGAGCGTACGAATCTCATCGACAACCAGGCGTATACTGCCCGTGCCTGTTCGATCGGCTATCTCGTATTGCAGTCCACGCTCGACGCTCTTCGACCCGTCCGGCTCAGGCACGAAACACTCCCAAACGACTCGAAAACTCCGCCGCACATGCGCGGACAGTGCTCGCAGTATAGGCGAGTGAATTTCAGCCGTCAAAGGGCATGAAATTCAATGAATTCAATTTGTTATCTTGATATTGGTAAATTTGCGCCCAATGATCGTCCGTATGCTGCCAGCGTGAAGTTCGAGTCAGGCTTCATCCTGAACGCCGATAGTCCTGCGAGTTTGACCGATGATTCAGCCAATATGGCGGCCAACTCTCCTCTTGCTGACGATCGGACTCTTCGGTTGTGGTCCGGGCAAGCCCGTCCTGCCGGGTATATTGAGTCGCGGCGCGCTGCCCCCCGGCGATCCAGTGGCCGGGACGCGGCTGCGTCATGACCGCGACCTTGGACGAGGGGGCTTCGCATGCGCTGACTGCCATGCGGTGGATCAACCCCGCCCAAGTCGCAGCCTGCGTGGCGCGACGACCGCCGAGATCGACTGGTGCGTCGAGCGCTTCATGCGTCGCCCCGCCCTGCCTGCACAGGCCATCGCGGATCTGCAAGCGGCGCCGACGACTCCGCCGGCGCCGCTCGCGTCAACCGGGCCGGCGCTGTACGGGCAGCAGTGCGCGCATTGCCACGCAGACGACGCCTTGGATCCGATCCTCGGGCAGCCGTGGCCCCGCGACTACTTGCGCGCGGTCATCCGCGGTACGAACCGGCCCGCACACCCCGACACGCTCATGCCGCCGTTTTCGCCGACTGCGCTCGATGAGGACGCCCTCAAGCGCCTGATCGCTCATGTCGTCAGCCCCTCCGCCGCCCTGGAGATGCTGGCCCCCGCGCAGGTCGGTTTGTCTGCGCTCTGGATGATGGTAGGATCGCATCAATGATATGTTCGCGTTGCACTCGAGAAATCCCAGATGGTTCCAAGTTTTGCGGGCTGTGCGGCGGCAAGCAGGGCGACGCCGCGGCCGAAACCCTTGTGGGCCCAGGTGCGGCCTCGACGATCGCTGGGGCGCAGGCCATGGTCGGCGGCCAGGCGCCCTCTGAGGTTATCGCCGGAGGCCGTCGCTTCGCCGCGCTGTCTGCGGGCCCAGCCGCTCGACCGCCCGTCATCACCACGCCCCCGGCAGGCATCGTCATCGATACCCTGTCCGAGGGCGTGCCCGCGGGCGCGATCGCCGCGCTGATCGCCGCACGGCGTCCGCCGGCCGACGCCGGTTCAACGCCGTCCGCCATGTCGGCCACGCTGCTGGGCAGCCCAGCCTTGCCGCGCGCGCACATCGATGCCCGATCCGCCGCGACCGAACCCGATCGGCCTGCGATGGGCGCGGTCGCCTCGCAGCTGCAACCGGGCAAGGCGGCGCCGACCATCGACACCGTGCCCAAGGGCGATTGGTTGATCGCGTCTGACACCGTCGAGAGTCTGGCGCCCGCGCCGGCCGATCTGATGGACCAAGCGATCCCGAGCCTGGGGCCCACGCCCACCGATCTGCTCGACGCGACCGCGGCAAAGCTGCCGGCGGCTGCGCCTGATCTGGCCGTCGCGGCCGCGACCGACACCCCGGCCGAACCCGACCATGAGGGGGTCGCGCCGGCGAGCGAAGACGCGATCACCATGAAGCGGCCTCGCCGCGTACGACCGTCTGTCTCGACGATGGCATCGGTGATCGTCGATTCCGAGTTCGACCTTGAG
>JBNMOZ010000251.1:0-8227 GCA_051276005.1 Bradymonadia bacterium
GGCGTCCTGTACGCCCGGGCTCGCGTCGTCTGCGTCATGGTCCAATCCGTTGCAGGCCGCTGGCTGATAGACGGGGCCGTAGGGATACGATTGGTCTTGGGCGCCGCCGCATGCCCGCGCCCATTGGGTCGCCGAGCACAGCACCAATCCGCTCTGTGCGCAGGCCTCAGCAGCCTCGCCGTGGTCGACAGTGGTCCAGGGCACGACGCCGGGTCGACTGCACGCGCGCACAAAGCTCTGCCCGGCTGAGTCGCGGTCGGCGTCCACCCGGCTGGCCTCGTACGCATAGATGCCAAACGCCGGCCCACGGGCGTCGGCGGCGACGGTGACGAGCAAGTCGGCGCCTTCGTCGATCACGCCATCGCAGTCATCATCCACGCCGTTGCACACCTCGGGGACCGACGCGTCGGGGCGGGCGATCGCGCCGCATCCGGCCACGTCGGGCGCGAGGCAGACGACCTCGCCCTCGGTCCGGCACGCGCCGATCCCGGCTTCGCAGGGCCGCCCAAGCGTGGGGAAGAGCTCGTCGACGCGACCATCGCAGTCGTTGTCGGCGGTGTCGCATCGGGTCTCGTCGACCTCATACTCGGCCGGATACGGACACACCCATTCGTCGGCCCGACAGGCCGGTCGCACGTTGGCGCAGACGCCGCGGGTCAAGCAGCGAACGGCCCGTGGGGGCGCGAGTTGGTCCGCGTCGTCGACGATGCCGTTGCAGTCGTTATCGAGCCCATCGCAGATCTCGATGCCACCATTGCTGATCCGGCACTCACAGCCGTTCGCGGGATCGCCATCGGCATCCGCGAAGCCCCCGACGCACCGCAAGATCCCGCAGGTGCCGGCGTTGCAGAAGGGCTCGGCGCGCGGCAGCACGCAGCGCGTGTCGCAGTCGCCACAGCGGCGCACGTCGTTGTTGAAGTCGAAGTCCTCATCGACGCGCCCGTCGCAGTCCTGGTCGACGCCGTCACAGCTCTCGATGGGGTTGGGCCCCGGCACGCAGGCTGACTCGCACCCGTCGGCGGCCACCCCGTTCGCGTCGCGGGTGCCCGGATCGCAGGCCTCGATTCGACACGCGCCGGCCTGGCATTCGGTGCGCGCAGCGGGCGCCGCGCAGTCGAGCCCGCATCCTCCGCAATGGCGCGGATCGGCCTGCAGATCGAACCCTTCGTCGATCGCGCCGTCGCAATCATCGTCGAACCCGTCGCAGCCCTCGACCCCGTCGGCCACGCCATCGCAGCGATATTCGCACCCGTCGACGGCGTCCGCGTTCAGGTCGAACCACCCCGCGAGGCACCCGTCGACGATGCACTCGGCGGCCGCGCAGCGTTGGCGCCCATTCGGGTAGACGCAGGCCGCGCCACAGGCCCCGCAATGGTTCAAGTCGCTTTGCAGGTCGAAGGCCTCGTCGATGCGCTCATCGCAGTCGTTGTCGTCACCGTCGCAGCGCTCGATGCCGTCGACCGCGGGCACGCAGGCCACCTCGCAGCCGTCACCGGCGTCGGCGTTCGCGTCGAACCAACCATCGGCGCACCCGGCGATGTCGCATTGACCGGCGCTGCACACCGCGACCGCGTTGGCGGGGGCACAGGCCCGCCCGCACCCGCCGCAATGCGCGACGTCCGCGAAGATGTCGAAGCCCTCGTCGATGCGGCCATTGCAGTCGTTGTCGACCGTGTCGCAGACCTCGTCTCCAGCGGGCGCACACGCATATTCGCAGCCGGTGCGTGGATCTTGATCCACGTCGACAAAGCCGGGCGGGCACGCGTCGATCTCGCAGCGCCCACCGACACAGCGTGCGCGCGCGTTTGCGGTGACGCAGGGCGTATCGCAGGCCCCGCAGCGATCGGGGTCAACCTGCACGTCAAAGTCCTCGTCGACCCGGCCATCACAGTCGTTGTCGCTGCCGTCGCAGACCTCGGCCCCCGACGGCGCGCAGGGCGTCTCGCAGCCCGTCTCGGCCCGCCCGTCGGCGTCCACGAAGCCGGGCAGGCAGCCGGCGAGGACGCACCGGCCGCCGTCGCAGCCCGCCATGCCATTGGGAAAACCGCAGACGAAGCCCGGCTCGATCCGCCCGCAGCCGCCGCAGTTCTCTGGATCGGTGTCGAAGTGGGTGCCCTCATCGAGTTGGCCATCGCAGTCGTTGTCGCGGTCGTCACAGACTTCGACGCCGTCGTTGCTCGCGTCGCACCGCTGCTCGCACCCGTTGCGACGCTCGCCATCGGCGTCGACAAACCCGGGCTCGCAGGCGATGAGGGCGCACGCCCCGTCGAGGCAGGCGCCGGCCGCGTTGGCGAAGGCACAGCGCACCCCACAGCGGCCGCAATGCTCGCCGTCACGGCTCAAGTCGTAGCCCTCATCGGCGCGCCCATCGCAGTCATTGTCGGCGCGATCGCAGATCTCTGGGCCGGGCGCCGAGGGCGCGCAGGGCGCCTCGCAGCCGTTGTCAGCGTCGCCATCGTCGTCGGCAAAGCCGGGCCGGCAGCGGATCAGCCGACAGGCGCCCTCTTCACAGACGCCGTCGCCGTTGAGGAACGCGCAGTCCTGATTACAGCCGCCGCAATGCACCAGGCTGCGGTCGAGATCGAAGTCTTCGTCGACCCGCCCATCGCAGTCATCGTCGCGCCCGTCGCAGCGCTCGGATCGCCCGTCGCCCCGGCACTCGGCCTCGCAGCCGTTGGCGGCGTCGCCGTCGGCATCGAGCCGTCCGGCGGCGCAGGTCGCGATGGCGCAGACGCCACGCACGCAGGCCGCCTCAGCATCGGGGAAGGCGCAGCGCCGGTCGCACGCCCCGCACGTGTTGGGGCTCGACTCGAGGTCGTACCCCTCGTCGGTGAAGCCGTCGCAGTCGTTGTCGACGCCGTCGCAGACCTCGTCTTGGCAGACCGGCGGCGCGTCGACCAACGCGCCTTCATCGTCGCAGGCGACAACCAGGCTCACCAATAATATCAAATAGATGAAACGCATCAATTGCAGCGCCGCCTGAGGACAAACACGACGCTGAACAGGCCAAACAGCCAGGGGGTCGGCGCCGACTCTCGGCCGACGTCGCAGGTGCAATCGTCGGCGGGCGACGGCGTCATCCCGACGTCTGTGACGGCTCTATCGGGACGCAGCGCACTGTCGCGCAGGGCCGCGTCAGCGATCGACGCGTCGACCATGATGCCCGCATCGACCACGCCCCCATCGGGCGCTGGCGCGTCTAAGCAGTCGCCCGCGACGCAGAACAGGTCGGGCGGGCAGCGGGTGACGCCGCAGGGATCGTCGCCGCAACGCCCGCCGACGCAGACCCGACCGGCAGGACAGCGCACGCCCGCGCACTCGTCAGGACCGCAGGCGCCCGCCGCGCAGAGCTCGCCCGCCGCGCAGTCGACCTGGGCGCAGGGGTCGATCTCGCATTCGCCGGCGGCGCACTGCCAACCCGGCGGGCATCGCTGATCGCCACAGATCCGCACGCACGCCCCGCCTCGACAGGCCGCGCCTTCGTCACAGACCACGCCATCACACGGGTCGACGACGCACGCGCCCAAGCGGCACACCTCGTCGTCCAGGCACCCTTCGACATAGCAGTCGCGCCCGGCACAGACCCCGTTGCTGCACACCTGGTCGTCGCCGCAGCGCACCCCAACGCAGGCCGGTTCAACGCAGCTGTTCAACCAGCACACGCTCGGTCGGGCGCAGCGCACATCGGCGCAGGGCTCGGGCACGCACACGTCGTCGATGCAGGCCAAAGTGCCGGGGCACTCGCCGTTGACGCAGGGCGATCCGCAGCTGCCCAGCACGCAGCGCTGCTGGGGGGGGCACGGCGCGTCTTCATCGACCACGTCGTCGCAGTCCTCGTCGACGCCATCGCAGGTCTCGTCGGCCGGCTCGACCCCGCCGCACGCGGAGTATTCGCCGGCGGTGCACTCCTGCAGCCCCTGCCCGCAGATCGTCTCGCACACCTCAGTGAGCGCCTCATCCACCACGCCGTCGCAGTCGTCATCGTCGCCGTTGCAGCCTTCGCGCGCGGGCTTGGGCGCATCACACGCGCCCCATTGGGCGTCGGCGCACCGCTCCACGCCGCGCCCGCATCGGGTCACGCAGCCGCGGGTCAGGTCTTCGTCGGCCACCGCGTCGCAGTCCTGATCCTGCCCATCGCAGAGCTCGGCCGCAGGTTGGGGGGCGTCGCAGGCCCACGCGCCCTCGAGGCAGCGCCGCTGGCCGACGCCGCACACCGTCTCGCAGGCCTCGACGAGCCCCTCATCGGTGGCGCCGTCGCAGTCGTCATCGACGCCATTGCAGCGCTCGGGGGCCGGCACCGCGCCCTCGCACGCCCCAAAGGCCGCGTCGACGCAGCGCTGCACGCCATCGCCGCAGGCCCCGGCGCACGGGCGCGTCACCGCTTCATCGACGCGGCCGTCGCAGTCGCGGTCGCGGCCATCACAGATCTCGACCGCGGGCACCGGCGCGTCGCAGTCCACCCACTCGCCAGCGCGGCAGACCGCCTCGCCTTCGCCGCACGCCGTCAGGCAGGGCCGGGTGAGCGCCTCGTCGACGGCGCCATCGCAGTCATCGTCGCGCGCGTTGCACCCCTCGGGGCGGGGCGCAGGCGCGTTGCAGGGGCCGGGCACGCCGTCGACGCAGCGCCGCAGACCCGCGCCGCACGCGCTCTCGCATGCGGCCGTCGCGTTCTCGTCGATGGCGCCGTCGCAGTCCTCGTCGCGGCCATTGCAGACCTCGGCGACCGGGGCCGGGGCTGAACACACCCCAAATTCGCCCCCGAAGCAGCGCGCGATGCCCGCGCCGCAGGCGGTCTGGCAGGGGCGCGTCAACCCATCATCGATGCGGCCGTCGCAGTCGTTGTCGATGCCGTCACAAATTTCGGGCGCCGGCGTGGGCGCGTCGCAGATCGCAAACTGCCCGTTGACGCAGGCCTGCACCCCGACGCCGCAGCCGTTCGCGCACAGCAGCGTGACGCCCTCATCGACCGCGCCGTCGCAGTCCTCATCCTGGCCGTTGCAGACCTCAAGCCCCGCTGCGGGGGCGTCACAGCCGATCCAGGCGCCGCGTCGACAGACCTCGGATCCATCACCACATGCCGTCTGACAGTCCCGTGAGAGCGCCTCGTCAACGGCGCCGTCGCAGTCGTCGTCGACGCCATCGCAGACCTCGATTCGAGGAGCCCGAGCGTCGCATTCGCCAAACGCCGCGTCGACGCATCGCGAGACCCCCAAGCCGCAAGCGGTCTGGCACGCCCGGCTGACGCCCTCGTCGACGGCGCGATCGCAATCATTGTCGACGCCATCGCAGCGCTCGGCGGCCGGCTCGGGCGCCGAGCATTGGCCCGAGACGCCATCGACGCACCGTCGAACGCCGATGCCGCATGCCGTGCCACAGACCGTGACCAACGGGCCGCCCCCGTCGCTCTCGTCGACCGCGCCGTCGCAGTCATCGTCGCGCAAGTTGCAGGTTTCGGCCTCGGGATCGCGCGCCGTGCAGCCCTGCCAAATGCCCTCCAAGCACACCTCGCCGCCTTCGCCGCAGGCCGTATCGCAGGGGCGAACCAGCCCTTCGTCGGCCCGCCCGTCGCAGTCATTGTCGCGGCCATCGCACACCTCGCGGGGGATCGCCCGCTCGACCACATCGGCCAAAGCCAGCTGCAGCCCGATCCGATCGGTCGCGAAGTAGGCCTGACCGGTCCCGCCCGCGTTCGCGATCAAATCGAGGCTCTCGCTGCCCACCGTGTCTTCGCCGAAGCCGATGACGAACGTGCTGACCGGCGTGAATCGGCCATTGACCCGCAGCCGGCGCAATGACTCGGCCGACGCGCGCAACGCGTCGCGGTCCGGGCGACCCAGGCCGTCGAGGCGGCAGGTCTCCTCGCCATCGGTGAGCAGGATCACGTAGTAGTCGCGGCAGGCTTGGCGCGGGTCGTTGGGGATGACCGAGTCGCCGAAATAGCGCCGCGCCGAGGTGAGCGCGCCCGCGATGGGCGTCGCTCCGTCTGCGCGAAGCTCGCGATCGCCGCCGGCTCGATAAGGGAAGTCTTCGGCATGATCCAGCCAGCCCATCACATCGGCAGCCGCGCGGGGGGCCACGGGCACGATCACCTCGCCGCCATCGACGCAGGCCCGGCCGGTGCCGTCATAGTTGATGGCGCCTTCGTTCTGCCCATAGGGGAAGACGTCATACGCGCTGACGAGGCACTGGTTCGCGCAGGCGTCGCAGCGACAGGTCGCCCGCACAAAGTCGCCTTCGCGCTGGGCGTAGCGCATCAGCCCAAATTCGAGCTCGGCGGTGCCCGCGATGACGGTGCTCAGCGCCTGCTTGGCGATGAACATGCGGCTGTCGTCGCTCTGCCCGTTGCCGTCGATGTCGAGGCCCGGATAGGTCAGCGAGCCGTCGCCAAACGTATATGGTAGGCAGCGCCCATCGGCGCCGCACGCGACCGATTCGGGGCACCCGGTGTCGGGGCGGTTGCACTCGCCCTCGACCGGCGCGCCACAGGTCCACTCGCAGTCGATGCCGCGGCGCGGAGTCCAGGTCATGCTGCCCGACGTGTCGAAGACGACGAGCACCTTGGGTTTGACCAGGGCCTGCGCCCGCGCCGACCCGATCCACCCCGACCCCGCGCCGGCGGCCCCGCACCAGGCCAACCCCAGCACCGACCACACCGCGAGCTTCTCAAATCTGCGCGTCGCGCCCGCCATCATCCCCCCGTCACGCACCAAGCGCGTCGACTATACCGTCAATCTGACCATAATCGGTCGTCAGGCATGCTCGAAGTCTCACGAAGACGTTGCCCGGGGGGTATCGTCTGCAATACAACTGCGACAGACAGTCGTCAGGAGACAACAGTGATTCGAATTGTAGTCTTTGGCGTCGCGCTGCTGGGCTTTCTGGCCTGCGATGACGCCGGGGAGAGCACTGCCGACATGGGATCAATCGACGCACATGTGCCAGGCGACGCCACGTCGATGGACGCGGGCCCCGTGGATGCGATGCTCGTCGATGCCCGGCCTCTCGATGCCCAGTCGGCCGACGCGATGATCACGGACGCCGCGTTCACAGACGCCGCGTTCACAGACGCAGCGTTTACAGACGCCGCGTTCACAGACGCAATGCCTACAGATGGCATGCTCACAGATGCGATGGCCCCCGACGCCCTGCCCATCGACGGCGGCGGGCCGGCACGCCCTGTTCTCAAATCAAGCCGACTGACCTGGACCGCGGGCCCCGCTGGCCGTGGCGGACCCGTCCTCAATTACATCGGTGAGGCCGTTCGGCTTCGCGGAAGGCTGCTGCCATGACTCGTCTTTTGGGCGCCCTGGCGCTCCTGCTGTGCGCGCTGCCCTTGCAGGCCCAGCCGCTCCTTACCTTCGAAGGCGAGCTGGCGGACGACGCCGGCCAACCTTTGCAGGGTCCCGTCACGTTGACCTTCTCACTGCATCTCGATGCCGAGGACTCACCCGCCGTCTGGACCGAGACCTGGCCCGACGCGGCCGTTGTTGATGGGGTCGTCCTGGTCAACCTGGGCGCCATCGAACCGCTGCCCGAGGCCATCTGGGCGACGCCCGATTTGTTCCTGGCCGTCAGCCTGGACGATGAGCCCCTGGGTGTTCAGCGGATCACCGCGGTGCCCCGGGCGCTCGTGGCGCTCGAAGCGCTCGACGTGACCGGCCGCGCCATTCACCCCGCGTCGGTGTCGATCGGCGACACGCTGGTGATCGACGAGACCGGCGCCTGGGTTGGCGATGGCATCGGCGGCGAGCGCGGGCCCCAAGGCGAAGCTGGACCCCAGGGCGAAGTTGGACCCCAGGGCGAAGCTGGACCCCAAGGCGCGGCTGGCGCCCAAGGCGAGGCTGGCGCCCAGGGCGAGGCTGGCGCCCAGGGCGAGGCTGGACTCCAAGGCGAGGCCGGCGCCGTCGGACCGCAAGGCGAGCCCGGGCTGGCGGGTGATCAAGGTCTGCAAGGCCAACCGGGTCTGCCCGGCGAGCGCGGCGAAGCGGGACCCGCTGGCGAAGCGGGACCCGCTGGCGAAGCGGGCGCCCTGGGTGAAGCGGGACCGGCTGGTCCGCCTGGGCCCCAGGGCGCTCCCGGCCTCGCTGGCACTGACCCGACATACGGGTCGGGCGTGGCCGAATTGGTCATCGACGGCGATCTCGACTGGACCATAACTCCCCCGGCAACAATTGAATTTGCCACCGTGCTCGTCGACGCCGGTGCGACCCTCACGGTCGCACCGGGC